>JARRNI010000684.1:0-2780 GCA_037385125.1 Pseudolabrys sp. | reverse complement strand
GCAATTCCTTTTTGACCGCGGCGTTGTCGCTCGACTGCGCCAGCCGAATGATCGCGGCGAGTTGCGCCAGCTCGCCGCGCCGGCGGCGCTCGGCCAGTTGCAGCCATCCGTTCAGCTGGCGCGGGGTGTAGCGCCAGGCGCGTTCCGGCGGGTGACCGAGCCGGATCAGCTTTTCGACGGCGCGGGCGATTTCGTATCCGGAGCCCATCCAGACACGGCGGGATCGCGCACGCCGAGCGCGTCCAGCCGATCGAGGAAAGGGCCGAGGCCCTGCGGGAAGGTGAGGTCGAAGATCGCCGCCAGCAGTTCGAGCTGTTCGCCGATCGACAACCTGGCTGCCGCGGCTTCGGCCTTGGGGTCGCCGATCGAGCCGGTGCCGGCGGCGATTGCGGAAGCGACCGCGCGCGGCGCCAGCGTCATCATCTGCTCCGGCGTGATCTCGGCCGCCTTGCCGGCAAACATCTGTCGCAATTCGGGGAAGGCACCGAGCAGATGCACAATGCCCTCCGCCGAAATCCCATGCACGGGAATGTCCTGGCCGCGGATGGCGACGGTTTTCTGGGACTCTGCAATATCGAGCAGGCTGACCATGGTGCGTTATCCTCACGCAGCCGGCAGGTTGGTAAGGGTAGCGGTGCCGATCTTGCCTTCGTTGGCGTCGCCGGCGGGCGCCGGCAGCACCTCGCCGGTCACCTCGATCTGGTTCCATTCGTCGGAGATCGGGTTGAAGGAGCCGGACGGCGTGAACTCGACCCAGAAGAAATCGAGATCCCAGCGCGGTCCCACGTCGTTGGTCGCCTGGAACTTGACCTCGCCGCGGATCGACTCGACCGCGAAGATGTCGATCGACGGCTTGGTTGGGTCGGTCTGATCGTCCACCGTCCCCATGAGCAGCATCGACAGGTTCTGCGCGGTCAGTTCCTCCATCAGGATGCGCAGCGTGCCGCTGCGGCTTTGCACGATCGATTTGTCCTTCGTGCGGATGCCGCCGCGGCTCGAATAGTGGTCGAGCTTTTCGGTGCTGGGCGTGTATTCAAGTTCGGCGACATTGCCGAGATCGATGAATTGCGCCGCACCCTCCGGCTTGAACGACACGATGCCCTTGCCGACCTGGTAGTTGTCGGCATCGGGCGAGATCAAAGAGACAGGCATGGCTCAAGCTTCTCCTTCATAGTTCCGCCGGGCGCAGCACGTAGGCGAAGGCGAATTGCACGGCCATGAGGCCCTCGAGCGAGCGGCCGTGACGCAGATGGCTGCTGCAGCCGGCGTAGCCGATGCGCCCGTTCGCGCCGGTGAGCGCGATCAACTGGGCGTCGGTCAGCACCGCCTTGACCAGCGGGGCACGCAGCGCGTTGAGCGCGCTGCCGACCCGCTCCGGAAGAGCGCCGAGCAGGATCATCACCTCGGGCGTCATCTCGACGATGTTGGCGGCGGCGCCTGCGTGGCCCCGCTGCACGGCCCGTTCGTCGGCGGCCTCGTCGGCATCGAAGACGACGATGGCAGGGCGCGCGTGCTCGGAGACCTCGTCCTGGTTGCGCACCGCCGTGACGACGCCGGGTATACCGGCGGCTATCTCGGTCAGCCGCTGCAGGATGGCTTCGCGCTTGTCCATCCACCTTCACTCGATTTCCGCGGGTGATCTTGTCTACCGTAACGTTGGTCTGGGGCTGACGGATCGCGCCTCACTAGACCGCTCGATTTGAGGAACTTCGGAGGCTTCATGTCAGGCGCCAGCCGAAGGCGGTGCTCTGGTATTGCGCGAACCGCGTCGCGGTATCGGATAAAAAAACGTTAACTTACCTGTGTCATGTGAGCCCAGCCACCGACCAGAGACAGCGAGGGAGACATGGCGATCCGCAGCATCTCCGACGAGCAAATACGCGCCGCGCTGAAGGAGCTTGAGCAAGCGTCGTACAATCACGATCAATGGGCCGAAACACTTTATGGCACGTTGATCTGCCATTTAACGCCCGATGAGCGCGACACCAGCTGCGATTCTCATCAGCAGTGCCGCTTCGGCCAATGGTATTACAAATCCGGCGTGGCTGCGCTCAATAATTATCCTGGCTTTGCCGAGATCGGGCTGGAGCACGAGCGCATGCACCAGTACGCCGCCAGCCTGCTGCGCGCGTCGATCGACGGCGTGCCGATCTCTATCAAGGACTACGAGCGCTTCGTGACCGCGCTCAAACGGCTTCATCTCGAGATCGCAACGGTGCAGCGCGACCTTGAAAGTTCGCTGTTCAACCTCGATCCCTTGACGAGCACGCCGAGCCGCGTCGGCATGTTGCCCAGACTGCGCGAACAGCAGGAATTCGTCCGGCGCAATCACAGTTGCACGATCGCGATGATGGATTTGGATCGCTTCAAGTCGATCAACGACAAATACGGACATCTGGTCGGAGACAAGGTGCTGGTCGGTATCGCGCGTTATATTATGGCGCATCTACGCCCTTACGACCGGGTGTTTCGCTATGGCGGAGAAGAGTTCCTCCTCTGCTTGTCGGACACTGACCTTGCGACCGGTCACGACATCATCGATGGCCTGCGCGAAGAGCTTGCGTCGCTGACGTTCGACGGAAACGGGCTGGGACCGTTCACGGTGACCGTCTCATTCGGCGCGACCCTTTTGGATGCCGATGCTCCGGTAGAGCAGTCGATTGACCGCGCCGACAAGGCGCTTTATGTCGCCAAGACGACAGGAAGAAACCGCGTGGTCACATGGGACCAGTCGATGGCGGCACCAGAGGGCGAGCAGGTGGCTGTGGCGTAACGGCCGG
>JARRNI010000683.1:0-2789 GCA_037385125.1 Pseudolabrys sp. | reverse complement strand
GCGGAGCGCCTTGCGGCGAGCGGGCTCAAATACACGCGGTTTCACACCACGGCGCTGTGCTCCCCCACCCGCGCCGCACTCCTCACCGGCCGCAATCACCACAGCGTCGGCATGGGCGGGATCACCGAAATGGCGACTTCGCACTGGGGCGGCACTCGCAACGGCACAATCGTGCACTGGCCGAACGGCATCAAGGCCAAGGGTGAGCTGCGTCATCAATTCAGTCATGTGATCGATGTAGCCCCGACGATCCTCGAGGCCGCTGGTCTCCCCGATCCGGAGATGGTGCACGGCGTCACCCAGAGCCCTATGGAGGGCACGTCCATGCGCTACAGCTTCGATGATGCGCATGTGGAGGAACGCCACGACGTGCAGTATTTCGAGATGTTTGGCAACCGCGGTATCTACTACAAGGGCTGGAGCGCGATCACCAAGCACCGGACGCCCTGGGTCGTCACGGCTGCTGGTGCGATTCCCTTCGATCAGGATATCTGGGAACTCTATGACGGAACCAAGGACTGGACGCAGGCGCACGATCTCGCCCAGCAGATGCCGCAGAAGCTCAAAGAACTACACCTGATGTTCGCCATCGAGGCGGTGAAGTTCAACGTGTTCCCACTCGATGATCGGCTCGTGGAGCGCTTCGACCCTGCTGTGGCTGGGCGGCCGATCCTCGTGCAAGGGAATTCACAGCTGCTGTTCCCCGGCATGGGTCGCCTCTCAGAGTGGGCCGTGCTGGCGATGAAGAACGTTTCGTTCTCGATCACGGCGGAGCTCACGGTGACTGACCATGCGATGGCCGGCGTCATCATCGCCCAGGGCGGCCGGTTCGGCGGCTGGAGCCTTTACGCGAAGGACAGCAAGGCGACGTTCGCCTACAACTATTTCGGCCTGAACCTCTACCGCGTACAGGCACAGCACCCGCTTCCGGCGGGGAAGCACCAAGTGCGGGCGGAATTCACCTATGACGGTGGCGGCGTCGGCATGGGCGGGACCCTCACGCTATACTACGATGGTCAGGAGGTCGGCCGGGACCGCATTCCGCAGACCCAACCCATTGTATTCTCCGCGGAGGAAAGCACCGACATCGGATACGAAAGCGGCTCGCTCGTGTCTCCGGACTACTCAGCACGCAACGGGCATTTCACGGGCAAGATCCACTGGGTGCAGCTCGACGTCGGCCAAGAGAACTTTAATCACCTGATCGCGCCGGAACAACGGTTGCACATAATGATGACGCGGCAATAGCAAGCTCTGATGTAGGCCATGCCGTGCGAGAGGGTGGCTTGGCTCGGTGCAGAAGGACATTCGTCATGCTGTTGGAGACGCCCTTGCCTTCCAGCTGGACGATGATGCTGCTTGCACTCGCTTCTTCGATCGAGCTCTCACGAAAGAGGCCGCGAACCGAGGCGGCCTCCATAGCTAAACGCTATAAGCCAAGGTATCGCTGTCGAACAGACAAGCCGGCGCCCGCTCATTCCAATTCGCCTGCACGTTAGCACCGCGGACGGTGCAAACCATGCGCGGACCGAATACTGGCACCGGCACGATGTCAGGATACTTCGCCAGCGGGGTGATAGCACCACCGGCCTCCGCGATTGACGGCAAGGCTGTGCACGCCGTTGGCCTGTTGGCGAGCGGCATGTTTTCATTTGCTCGCGCCAAACAAAGAGCCCGGCGCGCGCCGGGAGGGTTGAGCCGGGCGAGTCTAGGGAGGAAACTAAACAAGCAGAACTGAATCGGGGGCAGTCTGCAAAGAGATTTTCCCGGAACTCACAGGTAGGCGGGGGTCTTGGGCCAGTTTTCTGTAGCGCCGGTGGCTCCAAATGCTAGCCGCGATTAGCCGTTTTTTGAACGAATAAAAAACCATTAATTATCGCTCTTTGTGAGCTAGCTTACAAAATTATTTAACGCCAGCGGTAGATTGACGATAGCTGATGGCCAGCTGAAGGAGGTTGTCATGGGCCGGCAATTGGTACTGCTGGCCATCGCGGGCGTGGTCCTGGCGTTCTTGGTTTCCAAGTCCCTCGTCGCGCCGCCGAGAATGGTCAGCAAGCCGAAAGGCGATATAGCCTTAGTTCAGGGGCATCTTATCGCCGTGCCGCCAACAATAAAAACCATTCCGGAAGCATCAGTGCCGCTGCCTTGATGGCGCTCTGACAACGGAAAAACGTATTTGGGTTGCTGTTACCCAACGGACATACCGCCCGTTAGTCGATAAATAAAACTGCGCACGATCTGGGCGGCGGGAAAGCAACTGAGGGAGGATGGCGCAGTGGCATCCACCAAAGCAACTCTCGCCCGTCGGGCATGCTTTACAGCCAAAGCGATGACCGGTGATCTGCACACTGCCTTACTTGAGGCTTATTGGATCATCGATGTCATGCCCAGTGAATCGATGGCAATCGATAATCTTAAAGAGTCTATCACGGATTCAATATTGAGCGGCAAAGATGCCTGTATGGAGCAGGCGCTTGACGAGGCGAAAATTGCGATTGGATCCGAGTTGCAGTCAGCCTTCGCATATTGAAGGGCACGGCAATAATGAATGAAAAATTGGGCGCCGGCATTTTTGCTCGAGTCACTTGTCACTTCCGAAACGAGTCAAGAGCGTCGCTTTGGCGATGTCCGCTGCCGGTCCGCTCTGCCCCTAATTGCTGACGTTCCCCCGGCCTCCCGCTTCCTGCTCCTGTGCGAAGCCTTTGAATCGACCCGGGAAGCCCCGGTCATCGAGGCCTTCCAGCAGCTGTTCCGCGAACGCGGCCTGCCCGCGGCCATCCGGAGCGACA
>JARRNI010000682.1:0-2790 GCA_037385125.1 Pseudolabrys sp. | reverse complement strand
TGCTTCGCACCGCAAGCTCGACAAGAAACTGTCGACGCCCTACCGCCCCTATCACACCCACGATGAAAAGCAGCCGCTGAAGAAAGGCCAGGTGGCGGAACTCGACATCGAAATCTGGCCGACCTGCATTGTGGTACCCGCGGGCTATCGCATCGGCCTGTCAATCCGCGGCAAGGATTATGTTTATCCCGGCGGCAGCGGCGGCAAGCTGTCGAACTTCAAGAACGAGCTCACCGGCTGCGGACCGTTCCTGCACGACGATCCGCGTGACCGGCCGCCCGCCGTGTTCGCCGGAACCAGCACGCTGCATTTCAGCAGGGCGAAAACACCCTACCTGCTGCTGCCGATCATCCCGCCGAAAAAACAGGCCGGCGCAAGCAAACGCCGGCGGCGTTAACCGCTGTCCGCGCGCCTACGGCCATTTGGGGTGTTCACCGGCGGCGAACCTAAGGTAAGCTTGCCGGCAACCTTCGGCAAAAAGAAGGACAGAGGGGAGTGAGCACGCAGTTCTGGGTCATCCAGGCCTTCAACGGCATTTCCTATGGCGCGCTGCTGTTCCTGGTCGGCAGTGGCCTGTCGCTGATCTTCGGCGTCATGCGCATCGTCAATCTGGCGCACGGCTCCTATTTCCTCTGGGGCGGCTATATTGCACTGTCGGTGATCTGGCTGACCGGCTCGTGGGTGCTGTCGCTGCCGCTGGCGGCGCTGGCGGTGGCGATCATCGGCCTGCTGATGGAGCGCCTTTATCTGCGCTCGGAAGGCTTCGAATACGTACGCAACGCCATGATCGCGGCGGGCGTGGCGGTGCTGGTCAGCCTGGCATTCGCCCGCGCGGATGCGGGCTTGTTCGGCAGCATGGGCGCGCATTTCGCCGTGGCCATTCCCGCCGCCATCATTCTCTATCTCCTGTTCAGCCGCATCTCGGTGGTGCCGATCGAAGCGGACCCGCTGCGCCAGGTGCTGCTCACGGTCGGCTTCGCCTATCTGTTCCAGCAGGCCGCGCTCGCCCTCGGGGGCGGCGACAACATGGACATCAACCCGGCCAAGATCTTCAATCACAGCGTGGTGATCGGCGGCATCTATTTTCCCGCCTACCGCATCTTCATGATCGCCATGGCGCTGGTGATCGGCATCGGCTTGTGGCTCGCGATGGAAAAGACGCGCATGGGGGCGGCGGTGCGCGCCACCGTCGATGACGCGCAGATGGCGCGCGGTGTCGGCATCGATACCAACCGCATCTCCATGCTGATCTTCGCGCTCGGCGCCTTCCTGGCCGCGCTCGGCGGCGTGATCGGCGGCGCCTTCCTCGGCATCTATCCCGGCCTCGACTTCGAGATGCTGCCGCTCGCCTTCGCCGTGGTCATCATCGGCGGCATGGGCTCGCTCGGCGGCGCGGCCATCGGCGCGCTGCTGGTGGGGCTCGCCGACAATTTCGGCAAGGCGCTGTTCCCGGAAGTGTCCTACTTCACCCTCTACGCGCCGATGGTGCTGATCCTGGCCATCAAGCCGACCGGCTTGTTCGGCCGCGAGTAGAAGAGCGCGACAGACGATGAACAGCCGGAAGCTCAAAATCCTGACCGTCGCGATCGTCCTGGCGGCGCTCGCCTACATCATTCCGCACTCGTCGTCCTTCGTGGTGCTGCTGGCGACGCGCGCGCTGGTGTTCGCCATCCTCGCCATGAGCCTGGACATTCTGCTCGGCTTCACCGGCCTCGCCTCGCTCGGCCAAGCCGCCTATTTCTCGGTCGGCGCCTATTTCACCGCCATCATGGCCACCAAGTTCCATTTCGGCCTAGGTTGGGACTTCTGGCTGGTGGTGATCCTGGGCATGGCAGTCGCCGCCCTGCTGGCGGCCTTCTTCGGCCTGTTCGCCATCCGCGCCTCGGGCGTCTACTTCCTGATGATCACGCTGGCGCTTGGGCAATGCGTCTGGGGCCTGGCCTATCGCTGGAATTCGCTGACCGGCGGCGACAACGGCATCAACGTCCCCACCCGGCCGAGCTTCGGCCTCGACCTGACCGACGAGCGCACATTCTTCTTCCTGGTATTCGGCTTCTTCGTCGCCACGCTGATCGTGCTCTACGTGCTGGTGCAGTCGCCGTTCGGCCGCAGCCTCACCGGCATCCGCGAGCGCGAGCTGCGCATGCAGATCCTCGGCTACAACACCTGGCTGCACAAATACATCGCCTTCATCATCGCCGGCGCCTTCGGCGGCCTGGCCGGCGTTTTGTGGACGCACACCAACGGCCTGGTGAGCCCCGACACGGTGGTGCTGACCACCTCGGTCGACGCCCTGCTGATGGTGGTGCTGGGCGGCGCCGGCACGCTGGTCGGCGGCGCCATCGGCTCGGGCATCGTGTTCGGCCTGCGCGAATATCTCTCCACGCTGGTGCCGTGGTGGCAATACGTGCTGGGCGGCGTCTACGTGTTGACGATCCTCTATCTGCCGACCGGCCTGATGGGCCTTGGTGACCGCGGCGGTGGGCTTGCCCTGATCGTCCTCGACGATGAACTTGACGTCGGCGCCGCCCAGCTTGCCGCCGTGCTCGTCGAGATACATCTGGAAGCCGTTGCGCATGTCCTTGCCGATCTGGGCAAAGATGCCGGTCATCGGCGCGATGAAGCCGATACGCAGTTCCTCGGCCTTGGCCGGCGCTGCCATGCTCAAGCCGAGCACGAGGCCGCCCAGGAGCACGGGTGTCAAGCGTCGCAATGTGCTTGTCATTTCCTTCCCTCCCTCTCGTTGTCTATTTCGTCTTAATCACGACACCGTCGGTGCCAGCTTCTTCG
>JARRNI010000681.1:0-2797 GCA_037385125.1 Pseudolabrys sp. | reverse complement strand
TTCACCTCGACGATGCCGTCGTAGATTTCCGGCACCTCCTGCGCGAACAGCTTGGCGGTGAACTGCGGATGCGTGCGCGACAGGAAGATCTGCGGTCCGCGCGGCTCGCGCCGCACGTCGTAGATATAAGCGCGGATGCGGTCGCCGTTGCGGAACACCTCGCGCGGCAACAGCTCGTCGCGCCGCACGATGGCCTCGCCGCGGCCAAGATCGACCACCACGTTGCCGTATTCCACGCGCTTGACGATGCCGTTGACGATATCGCCGATGCGGTCCTTGTATTCGGCATATTGCCGGTCGCGCTCGGCTTCGCGCACCTTCTGCACGATCACCTGCTTGGCCGACTGGGCGGCGATGCGGCCATATTCCAGCGGCGGCAGCGGGTCGGCGATGGTGTCGCCCACCTGGGCCGCCGGATGGCGCTTGCGCGCGTCCTCGAGCGTGATCTCGTTGGAGGGGTTCTCGACGTTCTCCACCACCAGCATGTGGCGGGTAAGCCGCAGGTCGCCGGTCTTGGGATCGATCTCGGCGTGCACGTCGGTCTCCGCGCCATAGCGCGAGCGCGCCGCCTTGGCGATGGCGTCCTCCATGGCGGTGATCACGATTCCGCGGTCGATCGCCTTCTCGCGCGCCACCGCATCGGCGATTTGCAACAGTTCGAGCCTGTTGGCGCTGACAGCCATAGCTCAGTCTCCTTTGTGAATGGCAGGTCCGCGGTCAAGCGGACTTGTGCCGTCGCTGTCGTTCTTCTTTCCGTTCTTCTTTCCGTGCCGCCTTCGCTTCGCGCTTGGCAGCCTTCTCGCGTCGCAAAGATACCGTCACCAGTTCGTCCGTGAGCACCAGCTTGGCTTCGCTCATTTCGTTGATCGGAAGCAGCACGTCCGCTTCCTCGCCTTCGGCGACGTCGTCGCGATGCAGGCGCGCGGCCCCGCCCTCGGTTCCCGAGAGCACGCCGCGGAAGCGCTTGCGCCCGCCGACGGGAACTTCCATCTCGACGCGGGCGAGATGGCCGGCATAGCACTCGAAATCCGATTTGCGCACCAGCGGCCGGTCGATACCGGGCGAGGAAATCTCCAACCGGTAGGCGCGGTCGATCAGGTCGGCCACGTCGAGCACCGGCGAAAGCGCCCGCGACACGGTCTCGCAATCGTCCACCGTCATCGAGCGGTCCGGCCGCTCGGCCATGATCTGCACGGTGCAGCCGTCGGCGCCAGAGACTTTCACCCGCACCAGCCGGTAGCCCAGTTCCTCGATCACCGGCTCGGCCACGTGGGCGACTCGGGCCGACAGGCCGGGCTCCACGACCAGCCGCGGCTCGGTCTCGTGCGCGGCGGCTTGCGCCGCATGGATGTCTAGTTCCTCGTGTCCGGCCATAATCGGTAACAAAAAAGAGCGGGCCCCGGGGGACCCACTCTCAAAACCCGTTCGGTTATGAGGGTGTCTTACTGGCCGGAATATAGCGAATTTCCGGCCCCTTGCAAGGGCAAGCTGCGTCCGGCGGCTAACCCTTCCTTCAGAATCTGCCCTTAGATTCCGTTAAAACCGCGACTTTCGAGGGCGTTTCCGGCGCGATTACCAGGTTGGTGCAATGGGTGTTCCCGCCTCGCTGCTTCCCGAACTTGAAGAGGTTGTCCAGCACGGCTCGGCGGAGAAGCGCGCCGAGACGCTGCGCCGCATCACCACCTTGTTCCTCGACGGCGCCTCCCATTTCAGCGACGAACACGTGGCGCTGTTCGACGACGTCATCGGGTGCCTGATCGAGGACATCGAAGCCAAGGCGCTGGCCGAACTCGCGCGCCGCATCGCGCCGGCGCCTAACCCTCCGACTGGCGTGGTGAAGACGCTGGCCGAGAACGACGACATCGCCGTCGCCGGGCCGGTGCTCGAGCAGGCCCCGCTCGACGAACCCGAACTGGTGCACATCGCCGAGAACAAGAGCCAGGCGCATCTGCTGGCGCTGTCGGCGCGTGCAAACCTCAGCGAGGCACTGTCCGACATGATCGTGACGCGCGGCGACAACGAGGTGGCGCGCTCAATCGCCACCAACCAGCAGGCCAAGCTGTCTGAGAATGCCTTCACCACCCTGGTCAAGCGCGCCGAGCAGGACGGCGTGCTGGCCGAGAAGGTGGGACTGCGCACCGATATTCCGCCACGCCCGTTCCGCCAACTCCTGATGCAAGCCACCGACGTGGTGCAGAAGCGGCTGCTGGCGCAGGCCAAGCCGGAGACGCGCTCCGAGATCCGGAGCATCCTGGCGAAAGTCACCGACGAGGTGGCGGCGCGGGCGGCACCGCGCAACTACACCGCGGCGCTCGCCGCCGTGCGCGCCCTGCACAAGGAGCGCAAGCTCACCAAGGCCGACATCGCCGAATTCGCCCGTAGCGGTAAATACGAGGAGACCATCGCGGCGCTCGCCACACTCTGCGCCGTGCCGGTCGAGGTGGTGGACCGGCTGATGAACGGCGAGCGCGTCGACCCGGTACTAATCCTGGCACGCTCCGCCAGCTTCGGCTGGGACACCGTGCGCGAGGTGATGAGCGCGCGTCCCGGCCCCAAGCCGTCGAGCCAGGTGCTCGAGGCCGCCAAGGACAATTTCGACCGCTTGACCGCCGCCACCGCCCAGCGCGTGGTGCGCTTCTGGCAGGTGCGGCAGGGCACAGGGGAGTAAACCTCTCTCGTCATCCTGAGAGTCTGACTCAAGATTAATAGCCCATTTTCAAGCCTTTGCGAGACGGTGCGAAAGCAGGCGGATGCTGGCGATGAGGAACCAGGCCTCGGCGCTGGCGACCGTGGCCTC
>JARRNI010000680.1:0-4625 GCA_037385125.1 Pseudolabrys sp. | reverse complement strand
GTGACGGCAAGCTGCAATTCCGCGACGACATCTACGGCCGCGATGCCAAGATGATCGACATCATCAAGCACCGGTCGGAGCGCCGCGTCGCCTATATCCCGGTGCAGCACGCGCCCAACTTGTCGAGCCAGCCGGTGCGCCTGCCGCCCGGCACATACGGCGCCTATGGCAGCGACGACGGCTATAACGGCCGCTACTACGGCGGCGGTCCGAGCTTCTTCGACTTCCTGTTCGGCGGCGGACGGCGCTACTACGAGCCGCAGCGGCGGCGCTATTACGGCCCGCAAGGCTTCATCCGCCCGCACGCTACCGACAGCGGCCGCCTGACGCGGCGCTGAGCGTCGCCGCAAGAATCACAGCGAGCGCCGGCGAAGATCGCCGGCGCTCTGCTTTTGCGGGGCCGGCGGAGGCGGCGAAGCCCTCACGACTCGTGCTTGGGCTTACCTTCGCGTTCACTCGACGCCATTTTCTCCAGCGCGCGCTCGCTCATCGATTCGCACATCGACTTGGAAGCGCCTTGCAGGCTGCTGACCTTGCGCTCGCCGCGCTTGGCAGAAAGCGCGGCACCGGCAGCCTGCTGCTGGGCTTTCGATTTGGCCGGCATGATCGGCTTCCTCTCGCGCGCGCCGTCAATGTGCGGCGCCGAGGATAACGGCCGGCGCGAGTGAATGGTTCGCTGCGCTCAGGCGGGCGGAGGGCCGTCGAGCAGCCGCAGTAGCGCGTCATGGGTTTCAGTAACGCGCTTCCATTGCAGGCCGCCGGAAGGGAACTCGATGCCGAAAATGGAACTGAGAATGGCGTTGGTGCCGCGCAGGTGGTCGTCGCAAGGCTCCGCCTTGGCGTTGCGCGCGGATGAGCGCGTCGCGCATCTCGACGAGGTGCTCCATGGCGGCGGCGAACTGTTTCTTCGGCCGGGCAAAGCCGTCGCTCTGCACATGCTCGATCGCGTCGAGCGCCATCTCGCCGTGGCGGCGAACGTCAGCGGGCAGGTCGGCCATGGTGCTTACCCTCGCGCGAAACGAAAATAGTCTTGCGGCCGGCACGCCGACTCGTTGCCGGCGAGCATGACGCTGCCGCACATCAACAACCCGCCGATCAGCACGCAGATCGCGCCCGGCAGGGCGAGGGCCCAGGCCGGCGCGAAAAAATTAGCCAGGATGATCAGCACGAACGGCACCGCCAAGCCGAATAGCCCTGCGCCCACGCCATGCACCGCACCCCACGGCATGTGCGCGAGCGGCTCGTACACGCCGATGCGGCGTCGGTTCATACGCCAGTTCCCCGGCGGCCGCCGCGCATGCGCCGGCGTGGCAGGACGCCTTCAAGACTTTGTTCGGCTCCAGACTCTGATCGCCGGATGGATACTGGCGCGCCGGAAGGGATTCGAACCCCTGACCCCCAGATTCGAAGTCTGGTGCTCTATCCAGCTGAGCTACCGGCGCGTTCGGTTACGCACATTGCGAAGACATGCGCTTGCCAAGATGCGAAGGGCTTCTTTTGCATTTTCAGCAAGACGCGGCAAGGCACACCGGTTTAAGTGACTGCGCGCACCGATCGCCGCCTGTTGCAACCGAAATGCCGCAACCGAGTTGGTGCGTTTAGGTTGTAGGCCACCCGATGCAAACATTTGAGTTGCGTGAACGCGCCGTAGCCCCCTACATTCCACTCAGTGGAAACCCGCGATGCGCAAACGGCGCGCCGGATGAAGTCTGCTTTCGACCGGAGAGTTATTTAACCACGGACGACACCAGAGCCATGCCGAGCGCCGCCGCGCTGAAAGCCATCCAAGAAATCCCGGCGCCGAAGCTGGGCAACGAGGCCGCGCGCGCCGCTTCGAAAGCTTCCGCTCGTCGCTCGGCCTGCCGCGCGCCACCCTCACCGACCGGCTGAGGCGCCTCACCGAGCAAGGCATCTTTCGCCAGCTTCCCTATTCGAAGACCTCGCGCCGCGTGGAATATCGCCTGACCGAAGCCGGCCGGCGACCGTTGGCTGCTGGGGGAACAGAGCGCGCTGCTGCAACTCCTTCACGTGACCTGTGGCTGCGAGTGCAAGCCGATCGTCGCCTGCTCTTGCTGCCTCGAGCCGGTGTCCGCCTCCGAGGTGAGCTATCGCCAGAGGCCCGGTGCCGGCACCAGCCTGACAGGCCAAGCGCGGCGGGTGCGGCGCGTGTCCGATCCGGCGCAATTCTCGCGCGGCCGGCCCAGCTCGGTATCGCGCACGCTGCAGATTGTCGGCGACCGCTGGACCGCTCTCATCCTGCGCGAGGCGTTTTTCGGCGTGTGCCGGTTCGACCGCCTGCTGGCGGAGCTGAACATCGCCAGCAACATCTTGGCGGACCGGCTCAACCCGCTGATCGCCGCCGGCATTTTCGAGCGCCGCAGATACCAGACCCAGCCCGACCGCTGCGAATACCGGCTGACGGAGAAGGGCATGGATCTCTATGGCTCGCTGATCGCCTTGATGGCCTGGGGCGACCGCTGGCTCTCCGGCGGCAAACCGCCGCTGCTGCTCACTCATCGGGCCTGCGGCCACGATTTCACGCCCACGGTCATCTGCAACCACTGCCGCCAGCCGATCGAGGCGCAGAGCATGCGCTACCGGCTGAACTACGATCCGCGCGCGTTCGGCGCGCCTGAACTGAGCGACCGCGCCGCCGACCTCAGCGGCACGTAACATCCACAGCACGCGCGGCGCTGGCGGTCTGTGAAATGCCGCAGTCCTTGCCTATGATCCCGGAAAATTCCACGCAGCGGATCTGCTAACATCGTCCGCTGCCGGCTGCGCCAGGGCCCGCAACGCTCGAAGGGGTAGCGGCCCGCACTGGGGAGAAGGATCGTGTCATGCAGGATGTCGAGACGTTATGGGCCGATTTCGCCCGCCCGATCACCAGCGCCGAAAACTACATCGCCTCGCTGCGCGGCCGCCGTATGAACGTGTTCTTCATGGGCGAGCGGGTTCCCGAGCCGGTCGATCACCCGGTGGTCTTCCCGTCCGTCAACGCCATGGCGGAGACCTATCGGCTGGCGAGCGAGCGGCCCGAGCTCGGCGGCGTCAGGAGCGACATTGCCGGCGTCGAGACCAACCGCTTTCTGCACGTCCCGACCGGGCCGGCGGACTTGGTGTCCAAGCACGAGATGCAGCGCGAGCTCGGCCGGCGCACCGGTACCTGCTTCCAACGCTGCGTGGGACTCGACGCCATCGGCTCGTGCCATTCGTTCACCTTCGACATCGACGCCGAGCGCGGCACCCCTTACTACGAGCGCTTCCTCGCCTTCCTCAAGCGGGCGCAGACCGCTAATATCGTCATCGGCGGCGCCATGACCGATCCAAAGGGCGACCGCTCCAAGCCGCCGCACCAGCAGGCCGATCCGGATCTCTTCCTGCACGTCGTCAAGCGCGACGACAAAGGCATCTATGTCTCCGGCGCCAAGATGCACCAGACCGGCGCGGTCAACTCGCACTGGCTGATCTTCATGCCGACCATGCGCATGACGGAAGCCGATAAGGACTGGGCCGTGGTCGGCGCAGTGCGCGTCGACGCTCCCGGCCTCACTTATGTGGTCGGCCGCCAGACCAACGACACGCGTGTCATCGACGGCGGCGCCATGGATGCCGGTAACGCCCAGTTCGCCGGCCAGGAATCGCTGATCGTGTTCGACAATGTGTTCGTGCCGCACGAGCACGTATTCATGGACGGCGAATGGCAGTACGCCGCGACCCTGGTCGAGCGCTTCACCACCTATCACCGCTCATCTTACGTCTGCAAAACCGGACTCGGCGACGTGCTGATCGGCGCCGCAGCGGAAGCCGCCTCGCACAACGGCGTCGAGGGCGTCTCGCACATCAAGGACAAGCTGGTGGAGATGACGCACCTCAACGAGACCATCTATTCGAGCTGCATGGCGGCGGCCTACCGCTCGAAGCCGCTAGCCTCCGGCGCCTACTTGAACGATGAGATGCTGTCGAACGTCGCCAAGCATAATGTCACGCGCTTTCCCTATGAGATCTCGCGGCTGGCACAGGACATCGCCGGCGGCCTGGTGGTGACCATGCCGTCGGAGCGCGACCTGCAGCACAACGAAGTGGGCCCGCTGATCCGCAAATTCCTGCAAGGCCGGAGCGGCGTCGAGACCGTCGACCGCATGCGCATCTTGCGGCTGATCGAAAACATGACCATCGGCCGCAACGCCGTCGGCTATCTGACCGAAAGCCTGCATGGCGCCGGCTCGCCGCAGGCCCAGCGCATCCAGATCGCGCGCGGCATGGGCCTAAACGACAAGAAGGAGCGCGCCCGCAAGCTGGCGGGGATGAGCAAAGCGGCGGCGAAATAGGCGCGCCCTTCAGGTCCGATTCCGACTGGGCTGAAGCGCACCGTCTTCCGTTCGTCCCCGCAACCCGCTTCCGCTCGCTTCGCGAGCTTCGGCGCGCTTGGTGTCCTCCGAAGCGTGGAGCGCGAAGGTGGGAAGCGGGCACCCAGAACCAACAGCCCTCAATTCCGCTTCCGTGAGAATGAGCAGTCGGTGCAGACGGAAAGCGCCCTACTCTATCTTCACGTACTCGAAATCGCCCGGCTTGTTGTCGATGCCAACCTTGGGCGGCGCGATCCAGTTGGCGTATTTGCCCTT
>JARRNI010000679.1:0-2806 GCA_037385125.1 Pseudolabrys sp. | reverse complement strand
AGCGGCCCCGAGCGGTTTCTCGAAACCTTCTATGTCCTGGTCGAGATGATCCGCGCCGTCGGCCCTGAGCCCGACATCCGCAGCGCGGAAGGGCTCGGCCGGCTGGTGGCGCAGCTTCACACCTTGCGCCGCATGTCGGTGTCGGTCGCCGGCATGCTGCAGGCCGGCAAGGAGCCGGTGGTGGAAGGTTCGCTGGTGAAGGACCTCGGCACCGTCTGGGAACAGAAACTGCCCAACCGCGTGCGCGAACTGACCGCCTTTCTCGAGCCGGAAGTCAGCAACCGCGCCACGCTGGAAGAGCAACTCGCCTTTGCCATGGCGGTGGCGCCCAAGCTCACCATCCAAGGCGGCACCACCGAAATCCTGCGCGGCATCATCGCCCGCGGTCTCGGCCTGCGGTGAGAGGCAAGCCGTCCGTGCCCGACATCGCCAAACTCTTGTGCCCGCAAACGGTAGCCGTGGTCGGCGCGTCGAACGATCTGCACAGCCTGCGCGGGCGCATTCTCGAGATCATCCTGAGCCACCCTTACGCCGGCCAGGTCTATCCGGTCAGCCGCAGCGCCGCCGAGGTGCAGGGGCTCAAAGCCTACAAGGCGGTCGACGACCTGCCCGGACCGGTCGATCTCGCGATCCTGATTATCCCTGCGCAATACGTGCCGGCCGAGTTGGAGCGCTGCGGCAGCAAAGGCATCAAGGCCGCCGTCATCCTCTCCTCCGGTTTTGCCGAGGAGCCGGGCGGCGCCGGCGCGGCGATGCAGGAGGACATCGCGGCCATTGCCCGCCGCTACGACATGGCGGTGAGCGGGCCCAACACCGAGGGCTTCGCCAATATCGAGGCGGCGTTCTGCCCGACCTTCAGCCCGGTCATGGACAAGAAGGCGGGCAGCATCAGGCCGGCGCGCGCGCTCGGTAACGGCCGGGTCTCGGTAATCTCGCAGAGCGGAGGCCTCGGCTTTGCATTCTTCGACCGCGCCCGCCCGCGCAATCTGGCCTTCCGCTATATCGCCACCACCGGCAACGAGGCGGCGCTCGAGGCTGCCGATTTCATCGATTTTCTGCTCGACGAGGGCGGCACCGACGTCTTCCTGCTGCTGTTGGAGGACGTGAAGTCGCCGGAGAAATTCAAGCGCGTGGCGGAAAAGGCGCTGCGCGCCGGCAAGCCGCTGATCGTCGGCAAGATCGGCCAGTCGGAGCCGGGCAGCCGCGCGGTCGCCTCGCACACCGCGGCGCTCGCAGGCTCGCAGGCCGCCTACCGCGCTGTGTTCGAGCGCTACGGCCTGATCGAAGCGCGCGATCTCGACGGCATGCTCGATCTCGCCGTCGGCTTTCTGGCCTGCGGCGACAAGCTGCCGGCCGGCAAACGCGTCGGCGTGTGCACCTCGTCGGGCGGCGCCGGCGTGTGGATGGCCGACGCCTGCGCCGCCGCCGGGCTTGAGGTGCCGGTGCTTGATGCGGAAACGCGCAAGTCGCTCGACGTGCACATTCCCTCCTACGGCACCTCGCAGAACCCGATCGATTCGACCGCGCAGGGCGTGCAGAAACTCGGCTACGCCACCTTCGCCCATCTGGTGGCGCAGTCGCCGCTGATCGATGGCGTTGTCGTCGTCGTGACCGCGCGCCGCTCCGCCTTCCTCGAAAACGACCTGCCCAAGCTGAAGGAGCTGGGGCACCAGTCGAACAAGCCGGTGTTCATGTGGACCTATACGCTGCCGGCCGAGCGCAGTATCGAGATCCTGAACGAGGGCGGCTATCCGCTGGTCACCGGCGCCCTCGGCTGCGCGCGCACCCGTTGCGCCATGGCGGATTACCGCACATTGCGCGAGCGCATGCTGGGCCATCCACCCGTCGCACCCGCACCGCACCCGGCGCGCGCCAAGGTAGCTGCCGCTATTGCGGATGCCGGCCCGGTTTTGTGCGAATGGCAGGCGCGCCCGCTGCTGGCGGCCTACGGCATCGGCCAAGGCGATGCCGGCACGCTCGTGCATTCCGCCACCGAAGCGCACGCCGCCGCCAAGGCGCTTGGCTGCACAGTCGCATTGAAGGTGCAGTCCGCCGACATTCTGCACAAGACCGAGGCCGGCGCGGTCGCACTGAAGCTCGACGAAGACGGCGCCTACGACGTCTACGACAAGATCATCGAAGCCGCCCGGTGCCATGCGCCCAACGCCAGTATCGATGGCGTGCTGGTGCAGCCGATGGCGCCGTTCGGCCGCGAAATCATTCTCGGCATCCATCGCGATGCACGCTGGGGCCCGCTCCTGATGGTGGGGCTTGGCGGCGTCATGGTTGAGGCCATGGGCGACGTGGCGCTCAGCCCGGTGCCGCTCGACCGCGCGGCGGCGCTGGCGCTGCTCGCGCGCCTGAAGGGTGCGAAGGTGTTCGACGCCTATCGCGGATTACCGCCGGCCGACACCCGGGCGCTCGCCGACCTGATGGTGAAGCTGTCGCAATTCGCCGCCGACCATGCCGACGCAATTGCCGAAATCGACCTGAATCCGGTGATCGTGCACGCTAAGGGGGAAGGTGTTTCGGTGGTGGATGCTTTGATCGTCAGACGCACCGCACAGGATGCCGCGCGCCGCAGCGCGGCCGAGTAGCAACGAAGGAAACTGCCATGAGCGATATCGCCATCGAGAAGAGCGGCCGCGTGGCGCTGGTCGAAATCCGCCGCCCGCCGCACAATTTCTTCGACATCCCGCTGATCAAGGACATCGCCACGGCCTTCGAATCCTTCGACGCGGACGCCGATATCCGCGCCGCCGTGCTGGCCTCCCAGGGCAAGTCGTTTTGCGCCGGCGCCAATTTC
>JARRNI010000678.1:0-4229 GCA_037385125.1 Pseudolabrys sp. | reverse complement strand
TGGCAGGACATCGCCGCGCACCTGCTGGTGCCGGGCGACGTCGTCTTCGTCAAGCTCGGCAACATCGTGCCCGCCGATTTGGAGCTGCGCCAAGGCGATTACCTGAGCGTCGACCAATCCGCGCTCACCGGCGAGTCGCTGCCGGTGGACAAGGCGATCGGTGACACCGCCTATTCGGGCTCGATCGTGCGGCAGGGCGAGATGCGCGGGCTAGTCACCGCCACCGGCATGAACACCTATTTCGGCAAGACCGCGCAGCTGGTGGAAACAGCCGAGCAGCGCTCGCATTTCCAGCAGGCCGTTTTAAAGATCGGCAACTTCCTCATCCTGATCACGCTCGGGCTGGTGGTGCTCATTCTGCTGGTCGCGCTGTTCCGCGGCTCGAGCCTGATCAGTACGCTGGTGTTCGCACTGATCCTCACCGTCGCCGCCATCCCGGTGGCCTTGCCAGCAGTGCTGTCGGTGACCATGGCAGTGGGCGCCTCGACGCTTGCCGGGATGAAAGCGATCGTGTCGCGCTTGGTCTCGATCGAGGAAATGGCGGGTCTCGACATCCTATGCTCCGACAAGACCGGCACGCTGACCAAGAACGAGCTCACGCTGGGCGAGGTGGCGCCGCTCGGCGGCGCCGACCGCGACAGCTTGTTGCTCGCCGCCGCGCTCACGTGCGAGCGCGACGCGCCGGACGCGATCGACGCAGCGGTGCTGCAGGGCGTCGATGAGAAGCGGCTGGCCGCTTATAAGACCGTCAATTTTCAACCGTTCGACCCGGTGCACAAGCTGGCTCAGGCCCAGGTCGAGAAGGACGGCCACACGATCAGCGTGGCGAAGGGCGCGCCGCAGGTCATTCTCGATCTGGCCAAGCCGGACGTGGCCACCGCGCAAAAGGCGCGATCCCTGACCGACGAATTGGCGGAGCGCGGCTTCCGTACCCTCGGCGTGGCTCAAGCCGACGAGAGCGGGAAATGGCGCTTCCTCGGCCTCCTGCCGCTGTTCGACCCGCCGCGCGACGATTCCGCCGAGACAATCGCCACCGCCGAGAGTATGGGCCTCGACGTGCGCATGGTCACCGGCGATCACACCGCCATCGCGCGTGAGATTTCGGCCAAGCTCGGGCTCGGCACCAACCTCGTCTCGGCGCGCGAGATCTTCACCCACGACGGCAGCGATGGCGACGGCGCCCGCATCCTGCAGGCCGACGGCTTCGCCGAGGTCTTCCCCGAGCACAAGTTCAAGATCGTGCGCGCCTTGCAGAAGGCCGGCCACATCGTCGGCATGACCGGCGACGGCGTCAACGACGCCCCGCCCCTCAAGCAGGCCGACGTCGGCATCGCGGTGAGCGGTGCCACCGACGCCGCACGCGCCGCCGCCGACCTGGTGCTCACCGCGCCCGGCCTGTCGGTGATCGCGCGCGCCATCGAGGAGGCCCGCCGCATCTTCGAGCGGATGACTAGCTACGCCACCTTCCGCATTGCCGAAACCATCCGCGTACTGCTGTTCATGACGCTGTCGATCGTCATCTTCGATTTCTATCCGGTGACGGCGATCATGATCGTGCTGCTCGCCATCCTCAACGATGTGCCGATCATGATGATCGCCTACGACAACGTACCGGTGGCGGAAAAGCCGGTGCGCTGGGACATGGTGCGCGTCCTCACCATGAGCGGCTTCCTGGGCGTACTCGGCGTGATCGCGAGCTTCTGCCTGTTCTGGGCGGCGGAGCGCTACCTGCACCTGCCGCGCCCGACGGTGCAGACACTGATGTTCCTCAAGCTGCTGGTGGCCGGCCACATGACCATCTACCTCACCCGCAATACCGGCTGGTTCTGGCAGCGGCCGTGGCCGAACTGGCGGCTGTTCGTCGCCGCCGAGACGACGCAAATTCTCGGCACGCTCGGCGCCGTCTACGGCTGGTTCGTCGAGCCGATCGGCTGGGGCTATGCGCTGGCGGTGTGGGGGTATGCACTGGTCTGGTTCGTGGTCAATAATGTCGGCAAAATTTTCATTTATCGTACCATCCGCGGGGCATGGTTTGCCCGGCATTTCGCGCGGGTCTACCACCCGATCCACGCGCACTCGGTGGTAACGACGGACTATGCGCGCCAGACCGGCAAGGAACAGAAAAAATGAGAGCTTTCGCTTGACCGCCGCCCCTTCGATCGCGCAGGACGGCAGACGATGGAACAACTGTGATGCAGGACTTTTAAGCGGAAGAACCATGCCCACCGGGGGGCGCCAAGCGCGCGCGGGGTCGACATCCTGGCGCACGCAAAGATTCGGGTGCACCGATCGATGAACGAGCAACAGCGCAAGACGAACGCGGCTGGCGCGGCCCCGCCGCCGGCAGCCAAGCTCACCGGCCTTTCCAGCGAAGAGGCGAAGGCCAGGCTGGCGAAATATGGCGAGAACGCCATCCAGGAGAAACGCGTCAGCCTGTTGCGCAAGTTTTTCGGCTATTTCTGGGGACCGATCCCCTGGATGATCGAGATTGCGGCCCTGTTGTCGGGTGTGACCCAGCGCTGGGAAGACCTCGGCGTGATCGTCGCCATGAAGCTCGGCAACATCATCCCCGCCGACCTGGAACTGCGCCAAGGCGATTATTTGAGCGTCGACCAGTCAGCGCTCACCGGCGAATCCCTGCCGGTCGACAAGAAGGTCGGCGACAGCGTGTATTCCGGCTCGATCGTGCGGCAGGGCGAGATGCACGGGTTCGTCACCGCCACCGGCATGAAGACCTATTTCGGCAAGACCGCGCAACTGGTCGAGACCGCCGAGCAGCGCTCGCATTTTCAGAAGGCGGTGCTGCGCATCGGCAATTTCCTCATTCTGATCACTGTATGCCTGGTGGCGCTCATTCTGCTGGTCGCGCTGTTCCGCGGTTCGAGCCTGATCAGCACGCTGGTCTTCGCCCTGATCCTTACCGTTGCCGCCATCCCGGTGGCGTTGCCGGCGGTGCTGTCGGTGACCATGGCGGTGGGCGCGTCAAAGCTCGCCGCCATGAAGGCGATCGTGTCGCGTCTGGTCTCGATCGAGGAAATGGCGGGGCTCGACATCCTGTGTTCCGACAAGACCGGCACGCTGACCAAGAACCAGCTCACCCTGGGCGACGTAGCGCCGATGGCAGGCGCGGATCGCGACACGCTGCTCATGGCGGCGGCGCTCACCTGCGAGCGTGAGGCGCCCGATCCGATCGATGGAGCGGTGCTCAAGGGCGTCGATGAGAAAAAACTCGCCGCCTACAAGACGGTCAAGTTCCAGCCCTTCGATCCGGTGCACAAACTGGCCCAGGCGGAGGTCGAAAAGGACGGCCGTACGATGAGCGTGGCCAAGGGCGCGCCGCAGGTCATTCTCGACCTCGCCAAGCCGGACGACGCGATCGTGCAAAAAGCGCAAGCCGCCACCGACGATATGGCATCGCGCGGCTTCCGCACGCTCGGTGTCGCGCAAGGCGGCGACGACGGCCAATGGAAATTCCTCGGGCTGTTACCGCTGTTCGATCCGCCGCGCGACGATTCAGCCGAGACCATCGCCACCGCCGAGAAGATGGGATTGCAGGTGCGCATGGTCACCGGCGACCACACCGCCATCGCCCGCGAGATCGCCGGCAAGCTCGGCCTCGGCGCCAATATCGTCTCAGCGCGCGAGATTTTCACTGAGGACGGCGCCGACGGCGACAGCGCTCGTATCGAGCAGGCCGACGGCTTCGCCGAAGTGTTCCCCGAGCATAAGTTCAAGATCGTACGCGCGCTGCAAAATGCCGGCCACATCGTCGGCATGACCGGTGACGGGGTGAATGACGCCCCGCCCCTGAAGCAGGCCGATGTCGGCATCGCGGTGAGCGGCGCGACCGACGCCGCGCGTGCCGCCGCCGATCTGGTGCTCACCGCGCCCGGCCTGTCCGTGATCGCGCGCGCCATCGAGGAGGCGCGCCGCATCTTCGAGCGGATGACCAGCTACGCTACCTACCGTATCGCCGAGACCATCCGCGTGCTGCTGTTCATGACGCTGTCGATCGTGCTGTTCGATTTCTATCCGGTGACGGCGATCATGATCGTGCTGCTCGCCATCCTGAACGACCTGCCGATCATGATGATCGCCTACGACAACGTACCGGTGGCGCCGCGGCCGGTGCGCTGGGACATGACGCGCGTGCTGACCACCAGCGTGACGCTCGGCTTGATCGGCGTGGTCGAGAGCTTCGGTCTGTTCTGGTTCGCCGACCGCATTCT
>JARRNI010000677.1:0-2822 GCA_037385125.1 Pseudolabrys sp. | reverse complement strand
TTTGTTATCGTGGATGATCAAGAGTCTGGCCTTCCAAAGGGAGGCATTCGTCAAGGAGCTTGAGCTGATTGAGTTTCTTGGTTTTGTTGGCGGGCGGTGGCGTAGCTTGCAGAAAAGCGCCGGGTAGTAAAAGGTACTGGTGGATACGAACTCGGATAGGAGCGGGAGATAAAGTGGACTTGCGCGCGGACGTCGTCATTCCAACCTGTAGGCGCCCGGATATTCTTGAGCGGACGCTAAGGAGTATTGCGGATGCAAAGTGGCCAGAGGGCTTTGGTCACGTAATCGTGGTAGAGAACGGGATACCGTGTGGTGCGAAAGCGATCTGCTCGCAGTTTTCAGATGCGCTTCCGGTGCGCTATCTGCTTGAGGAGCGCGTTGGGTCATCATTTGCCCGTAACGCTGGAATAGAAGCATCCGACGCCGATGTCATCGTTTTTCTGGACGACGATGTTACCGTTTCGAAGAACCTGTTTGAGGCATATGCGGCGGCTTTCCGGAGTTACGGCACTGACTGGTTTTTTGGCGGGCCCGTTGAACCGGACTACGAGTCGCCGCCACCGGCATGGCTCGAGCAGCATCTGCCTCCGTCAGCCAAGGGGTTTCGACTTACTGCATACGAGCAGCAAGTCGACCGGCCATGTTTCCTTGGGGCAAACCACGCGGTCCCGCGTGCACTATTGAAGTTGAGCGACTCGTACGACGATGTCTGTGCCTTTGGCCTTGGAGGGACGCTAGGTGAGGAGACGCGCCTGCAGCAACGGCTTCTTGCCAATGGGTATCGGGCGTTATACGTTCCGAACGCAATCGTGTGGCATCATGTGCCAGCGGATCGTTGTAGTCCGCAATGGGCCTTGGAGCGGAGTTACCGCGCTGGCCTGACGGAAGGAATCATGGGAGCTCGCCAGCGGAGAGAAGATCGGCGCCAAGGCAGGGTGCCGATGTGGATCTGGCGGGCATATGTTGGGGCCCGTCTTCATGAACTGGTCGGTAGGTTGGCGGGAGAAGAACAAGATTTGCGGTTTGGCTATGCGATGCAACGGCGCCGACTGGAGGGCGCGATGGCGGGGTACCGCGACCGGGGCCAAGTCGAGCGAGTACGAAGTGCGTTGGAGACGAAGAACGCGGAGTAATTCGGATGACCCTGCGGGAAAAGATGCGTTTTCCGTATGGAGCGGTTGATTGTGCCAAGGGCGCCGGATAGAGGTAGCCGGCTTGTGGCGCAGGGACTCGCAGTTGCGATAGGCCGGGGCGCTGAAGCGAGTTCAACGTTTCATTGCCTGAGCCGGTTAGAAACTTGGACCGAGCGCGTACGCACAAAACGTGCGGTGGGTGCGGGAGGTGGCGCTAGTGCGGGTCGGCATCGATGTGTTTGCTACCGGCGGACAATGAAGTGTAGGTCGTGGAAAATAGGAGCAGTGTATAGAAATACCAAGCAATCCGCGGCGTATCGATGGGGCTGCCGGTCACGCCCAGTAAAAGAAAGCCGCAAAGAGAGGAGAATAGGGCGACTGAGAAGGCGTTCCGGCGGTGGCGATCACGGTAAAGCTGTACCAAGACGTATCCAGTGAAGATGGTGAAGACTATCACGCCGATCAGACCTTGTTCGAAAAACACGTGCAGCCACAAGTTTTTGATGTGCCAGGGCAAATGCTCGAAGTCGTTATAGGAGTACCAGCGGTCTCCGCCATCGGCGAAATTTCCATTTGACAGCAGATTACGGCCGTTCGGGGCGATGAGGGAGATGTTGTCCACGTCGACAATCGTATGGGGATGATAGTTGCTGACCGTGATGGTCGTTGGCCAGTGCTCGAACCATGGCGTCAGACCGAGCTTGCCGCTGTCAAAGACTTTCGTCAGTCGATGCCACTGTCCATCGGGGCGCGGATAGAGTTTTATCTTGTGGCAAGATGAATTGTAGGCGTACTCGTATAGAATATTTCGGTAGCACACCTGGATCGTCACGAACAACTTGCGGCTTGCGGTACGCGCGTCCATTGAGACAACGTACGGGGTATGCGGGCGCACGGAAACGCGTTGCCCCAACTGCTGGTCGGAGCCGCCGCCGAGGCGCAAAAACGTGTTCCCATCCCGTTGTCGGAATGTGTAGGTGCCCACTTTTTCGGATTTGCGGGGATGGGCCAGCAGGTACTTTTCCGGGTAACGGCCGGTACCGGTACCGAACAGCACGGCGCGGGTAGTATCGGGGAAAGCAGTGAGTACGTTCTTCCAATGCATCAAGCGCGTATTGAGGTCGGATGACACGCGCGAAAATCGCGATTCCATGCGATAGCCGCCGGTGGATGGGACGATCAGGCCGGTAACGCCTAGCAGGGCGATGAGGACTGCGATCAGTGTTCTGCTGTTGGCCAGCCGGCTCGCGTCGTAACCCAGCGCGGCGGCCGCCGCCAACAACGACGTGGGCACAATGGCGGCAATGAGCACAGCATTGGAGTAGGGCGTGTCGGCCCAGCGGCTGGTGGTGGCGGCGTGCAGAACGAGGTAGAACAGCACCGGGCTGCCGGCAATGAGGGCGATGATGATGTAGGGCTTCTGTCCCACGCGTTGAAACGCGCCGGCGCTGGCGCCGACGAGGACCGCGAGTTCGCACGCGAGCAGCGCCAGCGTCCCGCCGACGGAAAACGAATAGACAAATGCCAGGAAGCCCGCGAT
This sequence comes from Pseudolabrys sp., assembly GCA_037385125.1. Lineage (GTDB taxonomy): Bacteria > Pseudomonadota > Alphaproteobacteria > Rhizobiales > Xanthobacteraceae > Pseudolabrys. Next base: position 149 of record JARRNI010000677.1, on the reverse strand, counting down.
TGCGAAGGCAAACCAGGCCGCAAGGCGCAGGCGTGATATGGGGCGGCCCGTCCTGGTGGCCAGTCCAACGAGGAAGATGACCAGCGCAATTGCGAACGCAGCATAGGTGGTTCGGGTGAATGTCACCGCAACCGCGTAGGCGGCAAACA
>JARRNI010000676.1:0-4318 GCA_037385125.1 Pseudolabrys sp. | reverse complement strand
GCAAGGCCTTTACGGCGGCGTCGGGCGAACGGCTGGACGTGCTGCGCGACGTCGCCTTCCGGCTCGGGCAGAGCGAAGTGGGCGCGTTGGTCGGCCCCTCCGGCTGCGGCAAGACCACCATGCTGAAGATCATCGCCGGGCTCGATGCCGATTTCGAAGGCGAGATCGTGCGTCCGCCGCCAGGTCGGCTCGGCATGGTGTTCCAGGAGCCGCGCCTGTTGCCGTGGCGCACGGTCGAGGACAACGTGCGCCTGGTCGCGCCGGAGATCGCGGCAGACACGCTGAGCGCGCTGTTCGCGGTGCTCGAGCTCAGTGCCCACCGTGCGCACTTTCCGGGCGAGTTGTCGCTCGGGCTGGCCCGCCGGGTGGCGCTGGCGCGCGCCTTCGCGGTCGATCCGCTGCTGCTGTTGCTGGACGAGCCATTCGTGTCGCTGGACGAGGCGCTGGCCGCGCGGCTGCGCGAGCAGCTCATGGACCTGGTGGAGACGCGGGCGATGGTCACCTTGGTGGTCACCCACGACCTGGAGGAAGCCGTCCGCCTCGCCGACCGCGTGTTTCTGCTGTCGGCGCGGCCGGCCGGCATCATCGCCGAGGTGGAGTTGCCGACGCCGCGGCGGAAGCGCTCGGGAATGGATATCGCCGCCATGACGGCGGACATTGCCAACCGGCTGAACGGGCGCGCCAAGCCGGGCGGCGGCGCATGACGCTGCTGATCTTCGACTGCGACGGCGTGCTGGTCGATTCCGAATTGCTCGCCCACGCCGCCATTGCCGAGCTGATGGCCGAGTTGGGCCGGCCGATGAGCATGCAGCAGGCGCTGGCGACCTTCTCGGGCAAGCGTCTGCGCGACGCGCTTTCCGCGGCGGAAGCCTGGCTCGACAGGCCAGTGCCGCCCGATCTCGCAGCAAAGGCCGGCGAGCGGCTGCTGGCGACGCTGCGCCGCGAATTGAAGCCGGTCGCCGGTGTGCCCGAGGCGATCGGCGCGCTCCCCTGTGCGCGCTGCGTCGCCTCCTCGTCGACGCGCGAGCGGCTTACGGTTTCGCTCGACGTGACCGGGCTTGCGCCGCTGTTCGGCGGCAACGTTTTCAGCGCCGACGAGGTTGCGCGCGGCAAGCCGGCGCCCGATCTGTTCCTGTTCGCCGCGCAGAGACTGGGCGCGCCGCCTGCCGGTTGCATCGTCATCGAGGATTCGCCGCTCGGCGTCGAGGCGGCGCTTGCCGCCGGCATGCAGGCGATCGGTTTTGCCGGCGCGAGCCATGCCACCGACGCGCTCGCCGAGCGGCTCAGGCAAGCCGGCGCGGCAAACGTGACCCGCGCCATGGCCGATCTGCCCCCCGCGGTCACGCGGCTAGCGAGGACGTGATTTGCCCTTGAACGGATGCGGGGCGATCATTGCACGGGGTATGTCGCTGGAAGACCGGGAGCGCGATCCATGCGGATGAAATCGATTGCCGTCGCAGTGCTGATGTTGACAGCGCCTGTCGCCGCGCGGCGCAGGGCATGATGAGCCATGTCGACATGAATTCGCCGGCCATGACCAAGGCGGAAATGACCCGCGCCCAGGTCGCCGCCATGGCCAAGGCGGCGACACCCGGCCATCCGGCCGATTTCAGCGGCAAGGCGTTGAACGGGCTCGACCTGTCCGGCCTCGACCTTTCCGGCGCGATTTTCCGCGCGGCGAGCTTGAACAAGACCAAGCTGGTGGGCGCCAAGCTCGACCACGCCGTCCTGGATCAAGCCTGGATGCTGCATGCGGACCTGAGCCACGCCAGCCTGCGCCACGCCAGTATTTTTGCCGCGCAGATGCTGCACGCCAATCTCGACGGCGCCGATCTTACCGGCGCGCGCGTGGTGGCCGATCTGACCGATGCCAGCCTGGTCGGCGCCAAGCTGGTGGGCGCCAATCTTGCGGCCGACATGAAGAACCAGTCCATGGGGCTGATGCATGCCGTACTCAAGTCGGCCAATCTCGACGGCGCCGATCTGCACGATGCCGATCTTTCGCGCGCCGAACTGCAGTTCTCTACGCTGAAGAAGACCGATCTCTCCGGCGCCTCGCTGTTCGGCGCCAATCTCAGCGGCGCCGCGTTGATCGGTACTAAGGTGGCGGGAACGAATTTCGACAATGCCGACCTCGCCTCGGCCCGGCTGGTTTCGCCGGTCGGGCTTGATGCCGCGCGCAATTTCGACAAGGCTGTGAACCGGGACAGAATGCTGCGGCAGTAGCGGCGGCCACGCCATCGGCCGCCGCGCCGGCACCGGTCAAAGCCTTGAAGGAGATTGCATGCGTACGTTGATGATCGCCGGCGCGGCTCTCGCGCTCTTGCTCGTTCCGGTCGGACCGGGCGCCTTTGCCAAGAGTAAGGGGACCCGCTTCTGGAACCTGACGCTCTACACCGTTACCAGTCTACAGCTTTCGCCGCCGGGCAAGCAGGCCTGGGGCCCCAACCAGTGCAAGAACGATCCGGACGGCACCGTCGATCACGACGAGCGCGTGAAGGTGACCGGGGTGAAGTCGGGGCGGTACGATGTCAAGCTGGCCGACCGCATTGGCCGCGTCTGCATCGTGTGCAATGTCCAGGTGAAGAAAGGCGGCATCTTCACCATCGAGGAAAAGCAGCTCACCGACTGCAACAAGAAGTGACGCGGAGTCAGCCGCCGCGCAGCGCATGGAACGCCTTCAAGGCGGCGGCGTGCTCGGCCACATCGTGCACGCGCACGATCGACGCACCGGCCATTACCGCCGCCAGACTGACAGCAATCGTGCCGGCGAGCGTCGCCTCGCTGCCGTCGCCGGTGAGCGCGCCGAGAAACTTCTTGCGCGAGGCGCCGACCAGGATCGGCAGGCCGTAGTCTTTCAGTTCGCCGAGCCGCACGATGGCGTCGCGGTTTTGCCGGCTGGTCTTGCCGAAACCGATGCCGGCATCGAGGATGATGCGCTCGCGCGGGATGCCGGCGCTTGCGGCGATTGCGAGCGAGTGGTTGAACGCGCGCCGGATATCGGCGACGATGTCGAGCGTTTCGTCCTTCTCCGCCCGATTGTGCATGACGATTACAGCGGCCTCGCCTTGCGCGACCACGCCGGCGATGTCGGGGTCGCGCTGCAGGCCCCACACGTCGTTGATGATCACCGCGCCCTGCGCCAGCGCGCGTGCGGCGACGGTCGCCTTGCTGGTGTCGACCGACAGCGGCGCGTCGAGCGCCGCGAGCGCGCTCAGTACTGGCGCGAGCCGCGCCAGCTCCTCTTCGGCTGCGACCGGCGTGGCGCCGGGCCGTGTCGATTCCGCGCCTACATCGACGATGTCGCAGCCCTCCGCGATCATCCGCCGCGCATGCGCGATGGCCGCGTCGGCTGCGATGAAACGGCCGCCGTCGGAAAACGAGTCCGGCGTCACGTTGAGGATGCCCATGATGAGCGGGCGCGAGCCGATGCGGCCGAGAAAGGCGTCGCGCTTGGCGCGCTGCTCGGGACGCATCACGGGCGCGGCATCAGATGCGGTGTTGCCCCGGATATTCGCAGTGCCAACGCACCGCCCGCCATTTCGGGTGGTGGTCGATATAGCGTGCGATATAGGGCGGCGCCGCCATCGCGCATTGCCGCAGCGACTCGCCGTGCGAAACATATTCGAGTTGTCTGTCTTCGCACTGCGAAGGCTGTGACACCGCACAAACGGTGATGACAAGTACGATGAAGCCCATGGCCTTTAGCTCCATGCCGAGAGTTCCTTGTATCCCCAACAGGCCGGGTTGACGAGCTTGGTTCAGGCCGGTGGATAAAATATTTCGCCTTTGCCGATGACAGCCATGTCACCGAGCAGCCGCCGCCACGGGCGGCGCAGCAGGGCGGCCGTTCCCGCGCTGTAGGGCTTGACGAAATCCGCCAGCAGGGCGGTGGCGACCAGGCGGTGCGCCCCGCAATCGGCGAAAGTCGGTGACAGCGAATCGCAGCCCTCGGCAATTACGATGGTACCGCGCGCCATGAGGTAGCCGGGCAGGGGGCCGGCGCGGCCGCGTACGATCAGCGTGCCAGCGATCATGCGGCTGCCGGCGTGGCTGCCCGCCTTGCCCTCGACGATGATGGTGCCACGGCGCAGCCGGTCGCCGGCGCGCGCGCCCGCGTCGCCGCGCACCACCACCACGCCGCCACGCATGCCGGCCATCTCGCCAGCCAGCGGACCGCCGAGGCGCTCGCCGGCATTGCCGGCGATCTCGAGGGCGCCGCCTTTCATGCCGGAGCCGGCCCACGGTCCGGCGTTGCCGTCGATCGCGAGTTTTCCGCCGCGCATCAGCCGGCCCGCTTGAATACCGACGTTGCCCT
>JARRNI010000675.1:0-2837 GCA_037385125.1 Pseudolabrys sp. | reverse complement strand
GAGTTCAAACGGTCCGAGGGCGACCCGACGGTCAAGGCAAGATGCGCCAGATGCGCCAGAGCCGCATGCGCAAGCGCATGATGGCCAACGTGCCCAAAGCGGCGGTGGTGATCACCAACCCGACCCACTACGCAGTGGCGCTGCAATACGAACGTGGCATGGAGGCGCCGGTCTGCGTCGCCAAGGGCATCGACAAGGTGGTCCTTAAGATCTCAGGGAGATCGCCGGCGAGCACGATATTCCGATTGTCGAGAATCTGCCGCTGGGGCGCACCCTGCATGCCTCGGTCGAGCTCGATCAGGTGATCCCCCCAAGCACTACAAGGCGGTGGCGGAAGTGATCGGCTACGTTATGAAACTGCACCGCAGCGCGGTTTCTGCGCGCTGCCAGCCGCCTGTGAGTCTTTTCGGAAAACTTGTACTGGCTCTCTCCCATCATGCTCTAATGGGGTGCGGAGAAGATGACTTACGCCTGCGGCCCGGGTTGGCGCAGGTGGACATTCAGGCAGACGCACGCCGCGGGCGACACGGGGACTAAATACCGTCATGGCAGGCCAGGATCGGGCAATGCGACAGGCGGAAGGCGGCGAGGCGCAGGGGCGCCCGGCCTTCGACCGCAGCCCGAGCGCGCCGCGCGGCGGCTCAATCGGGCTGGTGGTGCTGGTGGCGCTCGTGCTGGTGGCCGCGGCCGCCGGCATCGGCTATGTCGGGCGCGAGCATTCCGCTACCTATATCCTACTGCTGCTGGCGCTGCTGGGCACCGTCGGGGTGGCCGCGCTGTTCGCGCTCGCCGCCGGTATTCTGCGCCTGTCCGGCCGCGAGCAGGGCAATCCGGTTATAAAAGCGGCGGTCGATAATGCCTCCGAAGGCATCGTCATCACCGATGCCTCGGGCCGCGTGTTCTACGCCAATTCCGCTTATCTCGACCTGATCGGCGCTACCGGTGACCACGACGTGCGGCCGATCGAGCGCGTGTTCATGGGCGAGCCCGAGGTTTCCGAATCGATCTACCGCTTGCTCAAGGCCTCGCGCGAGGGCCGGCGCGGGCAGGAGGAGGTGCGCATCGCCGGCTCCGAAGGCGCGCGCTGGCTGCGCATGCGCGTGCGCCCGCTCGGGCCCGGAAAGCGCGACGCCCGTCTCTCGGTCTGGTCGATCGCCGACGTCACGCGCGAGCGCGAGCGCCAGGAGAACGTGTTCCAGGAGTTGCAGCACGCCATCGACTATCTTGACCACGCGCCGGCCGGCTTCTTCTCGGTCGATGCCGACGGCGCCATCGTCTATCTGAACGCCACGCTCGCCAACTGGCTCGATCACGACCTCGCCCAGGTAGGCACCGGCTCGCTCAAGCTCACCGACATCGTCGCCGGTGAAGGCGCGGCGCTGCTCACAACCTTCTCGGCCGCGCCCGGCGACGTAAGGCCCGAGGTGCTCGACCTCGACCTGAAGACCCGCGGCGGCAAGCCGCTGCCGGTGCGCCTGTTCCACAAGGTGGCGTTCGGCGCCGACGGCAAAGCCGGTCCCTCACGCACGCTGGTGCTTAACCGGGCGCGCGACGACGGCAGCGATTCCGCCCGCGCGGCGGAAGTGCGTTTCATGCGCTTCTTCCAGAACACGCCCATGGCGATCGCCACCGTCGACCGCCAGGGCCAGATCGCGCGCAGCAATGCACGCTTTGCGTCCACCTTCGAGGACGCCCTCAAGGGCGACGAGCGCTCGATCTACGCAGTGGTGGCCGAGCGCGACCGCTCGGCCCTGGAAGCCGCCATCGCCAAGGCGGCCGAGGGGCAGGGCGACATCGCGCCGGTGGACGCGGCGCTGACTGATCCCGGCGAGCGCTTCGCCAGTTTCTTCGTTTCCGCGGTGGACGCGGCCGAGCGCGACGGCGAGGCGGCGATCGTCTACGCGCTGGAAACCACCGCAGAGCGCACGCTGGAAAATCGCGTGCAGCAGCAGCAGAAGATGGAATCGGTCGGCCAGCTCGCCGGCGGCATCGCGCACGATTTCAACAACGTGCTCTCCGCCATCATGATGGCGACCGACTTCCTGCTCAACGCGCACAAGCCGACCGATCCGTCCTTCAAGGACATTATGCAGATCAAGCAAAACGCCAACCGCGCCGCCGCCCTGGTGCGGCAGTTGCTGGCGTTCTCGCGCAAGCAGACGCTGCGCCCGCAGGTGCTTGACCTGCGCGAGACGGTCAACGATCTGGGCATGCTGCTGAAGCGCCTGATCGGCGAGAAGGTGACGCTGCAGGTGGTGGACGGCCGCGACCTTTGGCCGGTGAAGGTGGACCTCTCCCAGTTCGAGCAGGTGATCGTCAATCTGGCGGTGAACGCGCGCGACGCCATGCCGGAGGGCGGTAAGCTCACCGTGCGCACCGCCAACGTCACCGCCGAAGAGTGCGCGAAGTTCGCCACCAAGGGCATGCCGGCGGCCAATTACGTATTGGTCGAGGTGAGTGACACCGGCGCCGGCATTCCGCCCGACATCATCGACAAGATTTTCGAGCCGTTTTTTTCGACCAAGGAAGTGGGCAAGGGCACCGGGCTGGGCTTGTCGACGGTGTATGGCATCGTCAAGCAGACCGGCGGCTTCATCTATGCCGACTCGCAGCCGGGCCAGACCGTGTTCCGCATCTTCCTGCCGCGCCATGTGCCTGGCGCCGAGGAGTCGGCCGCGCAGCTGCCTTCCGCCGAGGCGCCGGAGATCGCCGGCGCCTTATCGGCGGCCGAGCAGGCAGCGCGCGCGGCGCAGACCGACCTGACCGGGCAGGGCACCATCCTGCTGGTCGAGGACGAGGAGGGCCTGCGCGCGCTCAATGCCCGCGGGCTTTCCTCG
>JARRNI010000674.1:0-2845 GCA_037385125.1 Pseudolabrys sp. | reverse complement strand
TTGGCGATATCCAGACCGATTATGCTAACCTCCGACACGGACGCCTCCCTTAAGTGGTGCTCAACACCTCCACTTTGGCACATCGATGCCGTCGGCGGGGCGTCCACCCCATCATAAATATAATCGCACACGCCGTTCCAAAGTAGGAGGATCGAAATGCCGATCGCTATCAGTGCAATGTGAAAGCGCAGCCGCGCGATTTTGATGTCGTCTTTCATCTTGCATCGACAGTGCGGCGCAGGAGTTTGCGCCATATGGCTATAATGCGGCATCGCTGGACCGCATCCTAGAGGGTTTCTTGTTGGACTGAGTGGTAGCCGTTGGCCACCGAACGGCTCTTTGCGGAGCACTCGAATACGTGTTCGCAATCTTACTCAGATCGGCGCCGCCGAGTGGGTGCTTCGGCTTTACCCCTCGGCGTAGCCGACCGTCGACAGCAGCGCGATGTTGGGGTGGCGCGAATCGAGCCGCGTGTGCTGCACCACGATCGGTACGTTCGATTCGATCACCGAGGCATAGCTGGTGTCGCGCGGCACCGGCGCGGGATCTGTCAGGTCGTTGAATCGCAGATGCAGCGTGCGCCGCGCGCCGAGCTTGACGCGGTAGGGTCCGACTGGGTCGCGGTCGGTGAAAAACAGCGTAATCGCAATATCGGCGTCCTTGTCGCCCGCGTTGAGCAGGCAGACCGCCTCGTGCGACACCAGGGCATGGTCCTGGCTCACGCTTCCGCTCGGAATATAGCCCTCCGCGATCGCCCATCGCCGGTGTCCGATCTCAGGCATGGCGCGGCTCGCTCGCGTTGATCAGCGCCAGCCCGGTTTCCGGGTCCGACGTCTTCTGCAGATAGGACGGCTGCTCGCCGACGATCACCTCGAGCGTCGGGCACACATGCGCTTCGCCCAGATGGCCGGCCATGGCGGAGCCGTCCTTCTTGCCGACCACAAGATGGATGTGAATGGCCGGCTGGCCTTGCGGATCGAGCGCCACGTCGCCGATCAGCGACGCCACCTCCACTTGCTCGCGCACCGGGATGTGGCGGTAGTCCTTCATGTCCCAGTCGAAATATTTCAGCACCACGTCGCTGAGCGCGCCGATCGCGGTGATCTGCGCCGCCGAGATGCGTTGCCTTTTAGCAAAGGTCTCGATTGAGGAGAGCACCTCGTCGCCCGTCTTCATGACGACGGCGAAGGTGCGCATGCCGTCGTGCTCATGCAGAAGCTTGCTGTCCATTGCGCGCGTCTCGTTCTGTCTGCCGAAATCCGCTTCCCAAGGGAACTTGCGCGCGGCCCGCTTTGTTCCATTGGAACAGCCGTCCTCGTCGTTCGTTGAAATGACGGCTTTTCCAATTCCTTCGGCGGCCGGGGGGGTGATGTCTGCGCCGCTGAGACGATGTTCTATTGCGCAAGGAGGTTCCCGTGGCCGACCCGACTGCTAGCGAAGTAATGGTCGAGACGCTGATCCGCTGGGGGGTCGATACGATCTTCGGCATTCCGGGCGATGGCATCAACGGCATCATCGAAGCGCTGCGCAAGAAGCAGGACCACATTCGCTTCGTTCAGGTGCGCCATGAGGAAGCCGCCGCGTTCAATGCGTGCGCCTATGCCAAGTGGACCGGCAAGCTCGGCGTCTGTCTCGCCACCTCCGGTCCGGGCGGCATCCACCTGCTCAACGGTCTCTACGACGCCAAGCTCGACGGCCAGCCCGTTCTGGCGATCACCGGGCTGCAGTTTCACGACCTGCTGCACACCTGGACGCAGCAGGACGTCGAGCTCGACAAGCTCTATCAGGACGTTTGCGTCTACAACAACCGCGTGATGGGGCCGCTGCACGTCGAGAACACCGACTAGCTCGCCTGCCGCACCGCGCTTGCCTATCGCGGCGTCTCCCACGTCACCATTCCGACCGACATGCAATCGCAGCCGGTGAGTGCGGGCTCGCGTTCGAAGCGCAACGTTCCCGACCACGTGTCGAACGAAATGACGCGCTCCGGCCAGATGCCGAGCGAAACCCAGCTCACCCAGGCGGTCGATATCCTTAACAAGGGCAAAAAGATCGTCGTCATGGCCGGCCGCGGCGCGCTCGGCTCAGGCGACGTGCTGGCCGCGGTGGCGGAACGGCTGGGCGCGCCGATCGTCAAACCGCTGCTCGGCAAGGCTTCGATTGCCGACGACAATCCCTATTGCATCGGCGGTACCGGCCTGCTCGGCACCAAGCCCTCGCAGGAGGCGCTGGAACAATGCGACACCCTGCTGATCGCCGGCGCGGGCTTTCCCTACATCGAATTCTATCCGCAGCCCGGAAAAGCCAAGGCGGTGCAGATCGAGATCGACCCGATGCGCGTGGGCTTGCGCTACCCGGTCGATGCCGGCCTAGTCGGCGACGTCGGCAAAGTGCTCAACGCCATGCTGCCCAAGCTGGTCAAGCACGACGACCGTTCCTTCCTCGAGACGGCGCAGAAGAACATGAAGGCGTGGAATGCGCTGCTGGAAGAGCGCGGCACGCGTACCGACAAGCCGATGAAGCCGCAGGTGGTCGCGCATGAGCTGAACAAGGCGATCGAGGACGACGCCATTGTCGCCACCGATTCCGGCACCATCACCACCTGGATCGCGCGCTATCTGCAGATCCGCGACGGCATGATGTTCTCCTGTTCCGGCAATCTCGCCACCATGGCCTGCGGGCTGCCTTATGCGGTGGCCGGTGCGGTCGCCTACCCCGGCCGCCAGGTGGTCGCCTTCGTCGGCGACGGCGGCCTCACCATGCTGATGGGCGAGCTCGCCACTGTGAAGAAATACGACCTCAACGTGAAGGTCGTCGTCATCAAAAACAACGTGCTCGGCCAGAT
>JARRNI010000673.1:0-2862 GCA_037385125.1 Pseudolabrys sp. | reverse complement strand
AGGAGGAGCGGTCATGACGGCGCAGGCGGAACCCATCCACGACATCGCGCATCTCGGCAGCGTCGAGCTGCTCACTCCGAAACCCGACAAGAGCCTGTGGTACTTCCGCGATCTGCTCGGCATGGAGCTGGTGCATGAGGCGGGAAAATCGGTCTATCTGCGCGGCTACGGCGACTACGCCACTTCGACCCTGAAACTGACCACGGCCGACGACGCGGGCGTCGGCGTCGTCTCTTGGCGCGCCGTGAGCCCGCAGGCGCTCAAGCGCCGCGCCAAGGCGATCGAGGCCGCTGGGCTGGCCATCGGCTGGACCAACGGCGACTACGGCCGCGGCCGTTCCTTCCGCTTCCACGACCCCGACGGCCACGTCATGGAAATCTATTACGAGGAGCAGAAGTTCGTCGCGCCGCCCGCGCTGCATTCCAACCTGAAGAACCTGCCGCAGAAATACACCGGCCGCGGAGTGTGCGTGCGCCGGGTCGACCATCTGGCGCTGCTCGCCAAGGACGTTCCGGCCAACCGCCAGTTCGGCACCGACCTGCTCGGCTTCCAGCTCAGAGAGCAAGTCCGCTACGACCAGGGCAAGACCGAGATCGGCTCCTGGATGAGCCCGACCGCGATCCATCATCAGCTCGCCTACGTGGTGGACGTTAAGGGGGCGCACGGGCGCCTGCATCACTTCTCGATGTGGGTCGACAATCGCGAGGACGTGCTGCGCGCCGCCGACATTCTCACCGAGAACGACGTCTACATCGAGGCCGGCCCCTCCAAGCACAACAATTCGCAAGGCTTCTATCTTTACAGCTACGAGCCCGGCGGCAACCGCGTCGAGGTCTATTCCGGCAGCTTCCTGGTCACCGCGCCCGACTGGGAGCCGGTGACCTGGAACGAAGAAGAGCGCGGCACCGGCACCTATTGGGGCGCCACGCTGCCGGACAGCTTCATCGAATACGGCACGCCCAATGTGCAGGACGAGAGCGGGACCAAGGCCCCGGTTCCCGAGGTTCTTAAGGACGCCATCGCGTCGTTGTCGTGACGCGGCTGCGCTTCGGCGCGGCAACAGGCATAACGCCCGGAGGCGCCGCCGGTACTTTGCAACCTCCCCGAATCAGGCTATCCGTACAAGATATTCCAAAGTCTGTGCGTCGGCGTTCCCCTGTAATGTCACCACGGGCCCTTTTTTATGCCGCAACTTGCCGGCGGGTGTCGACTCGATCTCCTGGCGCGCAAATGGCATGCGCTCGCCCCGCGCCGCTTGCTGGCTTATGGGGGGCTTTATCGCAGCGGCCGTTGGCGGCATTATTACATCACGCGCGAGCAGTTCGCTGCGCGCATGCACGATGTCATCAAGGCGGCGAAGACATGGGCCGCGTTCCCCGGCGAGCAGCCGGCTGTGAAAGACCGCCAGGACGATCTGCGTTCCGCGGCATGAACAGACGCTTTTCCATTGGGGCGTCCGGCCTTCTGGCGGCGGCCTGCCTGTTGGCCGCCTGGCCCCGGCTCGCCGCCGCGGCCGACGACGAAGACGAGCTCGCCCGCGGCAAGGCGTTGCTCGAGCGCGACTGTGCGCGCTGCCACGCCATCGGCAAGACCGGCGCTAGCCCGCACAAGCAGGCGCCGGCCTTCCGCACCTTGAGCAAGCGCTATCCCATCGACTCGCTGGAAGAGGCGCTGGCGGAAGGCATCGTGACCGGCCATCCCGACATGCCGGAATTTGAGTTCGCCCCCGATGACGTCGAGGCCATCATAGCGTATCTGAAGTCCATTGAGCAGCGCTGAGCGTTCCGGCGTTCTTCCCGCACTTTCCACGCAAACAAGAGTCTTGCCGTCATGAGCAGTTCCCTTTTCTCGCCCGTTCAGCTCGCCGGCCTCGAGCTGGCCAACCGCATCGTGGTCTCGCCCATGTGCCAGTATTCCGCCGACGACGGCTGCGCGAACGACTGGCACCTGATGCATCTCGGCATGCTGGCCAATTCCGGCGCCGCGCTGGTGGTGGTGGAAGCGACCCATGTGGAGCGGCGCGGCCGCATCACCCATGGCTGTCTCGGGCTCTATTCCGACGACAACGAGGCCGCGCTTGCCCGCGTCATCGCGGCTGCGCGCCGCGCCGGCAGCGCCAAGTTCGGCATCCAGATCGCCCATTCCGGCCGCAAGGGTTCGGCGCAGCGGCCGTGGCAAGGCGGCCGCGCGCTCGCAGCCGACGCCGATCCGTGGCCGACCGTCGCGGCGTCCGCCATCCCCTTCGGCGAGGGCTGGCACACGCCGCGCGAGGCGACGGAAGCCGACATGGAGCGCATCCGCGCGGCGTTCGTTTCCTCGGTCGAGCGTGCGTTGCGTATCGGCTTCGACGCCATCGAGCTGCACTTGGCGCACGGCTATCTGGCGCATGGCTTCACGTCGCCGGTCTCCAATAAGCGCACCGACGCTTATGGCGGTTCGCTGGAAAATCGCCTGCGCTTTCCGCTGTCGATCGCGCGCGCGGTGCGCGCCGTCGTGCCCAAGGACATTCCGCTCGGCGCCCGCATCACCGGCAGCGACTGGCGCGACGACGGCCTGACGGCGGACGACGCGGTGGCCGTCGCCAAGGCGCTGCGGGCCGAAGGCCTCGACTTCATCTGCATCTCTTCCGGCGGCGTCACCGCTGACACCCGCAACCCCACCACGCCCGGCTACAACGTGCCGATCGCCGCGCGGGTGAAGAAGGAGGCGGCGATCATGACGCGCACGGTCGGCCTGATCACCACGCCGGAGCAGGCGGAAAAGATCGTGGCGCAGGGCGAAGCCGACCAGGTGTCGCTGGCGCGCGCCTTCCTCGACGATCCGCATTGGGGCTGGCACGCCGCCAAGGCGCTGGGCGGCGAG
>JARRNI010000672.1:0-2874 GCA_037385125.1 Pseudolabrys sp. | reverse complement strand
TCGGCGCCGAGCCGGGCCAGCACGTCGTGCAGGCCGCCGGCCGTCATGTCGGGCGCAATGGTGACACGTTCGGCCATGGCCATGGCGCCGGTGTCGAGGCCCTCGTCCATTTTCATGATGGTGACGCCGGTCTCAGCGTCGCCCGCCATGATGGCGCGGTTGATGGGGGCGGCGCCGCGCCAGCGCGGCAAAAGCGACGCGTGCACGTTGAAGCAGCCAAGCCGCGGCGCATCGAGCACCGCCTTGGGCAGGATCAGCCCGTAGGCCGCCACCACCGCGGCGTCAGCGCCGTGCGCCAGTAAGGCGTCCTGCGCCGCCGCGTCACGCAAGCTCGCCGGCGTCAAAACCGGCAGGCCGAGCCGGCGCGCCTCGCGCTCGACCGGGCTCGGCTCCAATTCCAGGCCGCGGCGACCGCCGGGCTTGGGCGCGCGCGTATAGACCGCGGCGATGTCGTGCCCGGCCGCCGCCAGCGCCACCAGCGACGGCACGGTGAAATCGGGCGTGCCCATGAAGATCAGGCGGAGGGGCATCGTTTCTGTCTCAATCCGTCATCCCGAGGCGCGAGCGCGAAACGTCCCAGGATGACGAGAGAGCCCAAACACTATCCGATGTGATGCTCCGGCGTGTCGTCCTTGTAGGCCTCGCGGGTGGTGTCGCCGCGCTTCTGCGCCTTCTTGAACTTCTTCATCACCATATCGCGTTTGAGCTTGGAGATATGGTCGATGAACAGGACGCCGTTAGTGTGGTCGATCTCGTGCTGCAGGCAGGTAGCGAGCAGGCCGTTCGCCTCGATCTCGTGCTCCTTGCCCTCGAGGTCGAGGAACTTCACCTTCACCGCGTTCGGCCGCGCCACCTCCTCGTAATATTCCGGGATCGACAGGCAGCCTTCCTCGTAAACCGACTTCTCGTCGGACTTCCAGGTCACTTCCGGATTGATGAAGACCTGCGGCGCCTTCGGCTCATCCTTGTTGGCGAGGTCCATGGTGACGATGCGCTTCGGGATGCCGATCTGGATCGCCGCCAGGCCGATGCCGGGGGCGTCGTACATGGTCTCGAACATGTCGTCGACCAGGGCGCGCAGGTCCTTGTCGACCGCCTTGATCGGCTCGGATTTCAGCCGCAGCCGCTGGTCCGGGAGGATGAGAATGTCGCGTTTGGCCATGAGCGCGATGTAAGCGGTCGGGGGGCGGGGGTCAATGGAACCTGCCTTCCGCCCGGGACGGCCCTTGAGGCCGGCTTCCGATGGCCCTACCGTTCGCCCTTCGTTCGCCGGCCCCGAATCACGCTAGATAAAGCCGCATGTGGCAGACCCTTCTCCTTGTCCTGGCGCTCGCCATCACTGCCGGCGTCGCCGTCATCATCGTGTTGCTGCTGCGGCCGAAGCCGCCGGCAACCGACCCGGCCGCCGAGGCGCGCATCGTCGACCTCAATGCCCGCGTGCAGGCCATGGGCGAAATGCTGGCCAACGCCCACGCCCAGCTTCAGCAGGGGGTCAACCAGCGGCTCGACGCGGTGACGCAGAACCTCGGCGAGTCGATGAAGACCTCGACCAAGCACACCACCGAGCACCTGCAGCAGCTGCACGCGCGGCTGGCCGTGATCGACAGCGCGCAGAAGAACATCGGCGAGCTCGCCTCGCAGGTGACCACCCTGCAGCAGGTGCTGGGCAACAAGCAGTCGCGCGGCGCCTTCGGGCAGGGCCGCATGGAGGCGGTCATCCAGGACGGGTTGCCGAAGGACTGCTACGCGTTCCAGGCCACGCTCTCCAACCGGGCGCGGCCCGACTGCTGCGTCTATCTGCCCGGCAGCCCGGCGCTGGTGATCGACGCCAAGTTCCCGCTGGAGGCGGTCACCGCCTTCCGCGAAGCCGGAACCGACGAGGAGAAGAAGCTGGCGGCGGCGCGCGTGCGCCAGGACGTCGGCAGGCACATCGCCGACATCGCCGACAAGTATCTGATCCCGGGCGAGACGCAGGACATGGCGCTGATGTTCGTACCGTCGGAATCGGTCTACGCGGAACTCTACGACGGCTTCGACGACATCTTTCAGAAAGCCTATCGCGCCAAGGTCATCATCGTTTCACCGTCGCTGCTGATGCTGGCGATCCAGGTGATCCAGCAGATCAGGAAAGATGCCCGCATGCGCGAGGCCGCCGACAAGATCCTGGCCGAGGTCGGCCTCTTGGTCGCCGACGTCACCCGGCTACGCGATCGCGTCCACAATCTCGACAAGCATTTCGGCCAAGCCGGCAGGGACATCGAGCAGATCGTGACTTCCGCCGACAAGATTCTAAGCCGCGGCGAGAAGATCAGCGGCGTGGAGTTCGACGGCGACAGCGGCGCGGAGGTGATCCAAGCGCCGGTCGGCAAGCTCGGGGCGGCGGAGTGAGGTTCTTTCAGTTTGCCGTCATTCCGGGGCGCGCACGAAGTGCGCGAGCCCGGAATCCAGGGCGAAATCCGAGAGCCGTCTCGTGTGGCTCTGGATTCCGGGTTCGCTCGCCATAGCGCGTCGAAGACGCGCGTAAACGCGCTTTTGGCTCGCGCCCCGGAATGACAGGATAGCTCCATGACCGCGCCGGACGAAGTCCAGACCGACCCTGCCCCGCCCTCCCGCCTGGAAGCACTCGCGGTCTATTTGAAGCCGCGCGTGCTGATCGTGCTGCTGCTCGGCTTCTCCTCCGGGCTGCCGCTGGCGCTCTCCACCTCAACGCTCGCGGTGTGGCTGACCGAGAGCAATGTCGACATCGCCACCATCGGCCTGGTCTCGCTGGTCGGCCTGCCCTACACCTTCAAGTTCATCTGGGCGCCGCTGATCGACGCGCTCGATGTGCCGTATCTGTCGCGCCGCTTCGGCCGCCGCCGCGGCTGGCTGGTG
>JARRNI010000671.1:0-2875 GCA_037385125.1 Pseudolabrys sp. | reverse complement strand
TGTCCACTCATGAGGGCAAGATAGAGGGATGCGGGGGCCAGCATTCCGCCAAGCGCGCCGGCGAACGACAGTGCCGCCATGCGAAAGTTCCGCAACTCCCCAAGGACAAGCTCTCGCTTGAGCTCAAGGGCAACCACGAAGAAGAAAAAGGTCATCAATCCGTCATTGATCCAATGCCGCAAGGAACGGGTAAAATCGAACGAGCCGAAG
This sequence comes from Pseudolabrys sp., assembly GCA_037385125.1. GTDB lineage: Bacteria > Pseudomonadota > Alphaproteobacteria > Rhizobiales > Xanthobacteraceae > Pseudolabrys. The sequence continues at coordinate 2,665 of JARRNI010000671.1, read as the reverse complement.
TGTCCGCCTATTGGAATTCCCCAGAACCCCAGAAATGGCGTGGACCATGCCGAGTTCGACAGGATTAGCGCAGCGAGTGTTACGAACAGCAATATGGCGCCAGCTGCGGCCTCGATCTTGAGGAACCGCGCGAAGGGGTTGGTGAAGCGGTCGGCAATCTCTGACGGGAGATGCGCGTTATCCTGGTGCATCCTATTGGCGCTTTCCTCTCGCTAGGTCGAATGTCGAGTCGGCCTGCGTGCGGGTCTCGTTTGATTCTTCATCCCGCGGCATGAGTTGTCACTTGGTCGTATGTTGCTGCATGAATAAGGCGCACTCTGCTCCACATTTATCGCATGCCCTCATCGGTCTTTATGCTGGTGGAGAAAATGAGCAATCCGAGCTGCCAACTCAGATTCCGAACCCGATACGCTATGCTCCGATGCGACTTTAAAAAGCATCCGCTGCGCATCTAGCGGCAGTTCGGTCTATCGCACGACGACGGCCGCGCCCAGACATTGTAAAATTTGACGCTCCGACGACATTAGCGTGCTGATCCGGGCTGCCAGCATTCCGACCCTTGTCGCACCACCTTCGCCTTCCCATCTATCGAGCGCATCAGCTGTTTGATGGTTCTCGTTTTCATCCGACGCGCGATTCCTAGGCGGATTTAGTCCTTCGTGCGCTTGGTCAAAAGTTTCCTGCTATTGAATAGCCCGGCGTCGCTGATCTATTTTCGTGGTTCCGCTGCGAACATACTCCGATTGCGTGGTCGAGACCGCGCGCGGCACGCTCCAAGGACCTGGGCGACTAGGGCTTCGATCCGCGGACGTGGCCGGAACTGCGAGGAATGTGATCTCCTGGCGGTTAAGCTCATGCGTTGACTTAGATCAACGCAGCGGCCCCGAGCGGCGCTCTAATTGTGAATATACGAGGGTGGGGCCGTGTCGGCCGAAGCCCCGTGGATCGCGACAACCCATCCTTTCAGCGGAGTTATATTATGCCCAAATGGTTCGTGCCGCCGATCGTCGTGCCCGCCGGCTTTATCGTTATGGTTGTCGTGGTGGCGCTACTGCGGCACTCTTTCGGAGCTTGAACAGTACTCTGTCGTTCGATCCTGCTCGTCGCAAAAAGCGGGGCGGTATCCCTTGCACTCGGGAGGCGGCAAGGGCGGCTATTGTGGCGGAACACAACACGAGGACACGATGATGACCTGGGAGTATCAGCAAAGCCCGTCACATTCACCGATCTGGAGGATTGCGTGGCTAGTTTGAACCGACTTGGCAGAGACGGGTGGGAGATGGTCGCCATTCAAGCCAGCGTTTCAGGCAAGGAACGCTCGTGGCCCGTCGCGATTTTCAAGCGACCCTTGGCCGACAAAAAAATCAATTTAGGACACTAGGGGTACTGTCCGCATTTAAGCGCCGGCGTCCTAATTTGATGGGGCGAGTGTCCAATTAGGCTGCACAACTAATGATCTTTCAACTGACATCTCGCACCGTGCTATCAATTGGCCGAACCAGCACGACTTTCAAACGGGGGTACCAATGCCAAGCTTTAAAGAATTCCTGAACGATCATAAAGGCAGGGCCGTGAGAGTGTACGTGCCGATATCGACTGCAAAGCAGGGAGACGCGCAAGTTTATTATGAGGGCACACTCGATTCTGTAGGAGACGACTACGTACTTTTAGATAAAACGGTCGCCGTTCCCTTCACAAGTATAAGCTATGTCAAGGTCACTTAGTAACGAGAGGATTGATGGAATACGCAACATTCCAAAAGTGGCTGGCCACACATAGATGCCGCTTCGATACACAACGCAAAGAGCGCGGAGAAGGTCTTGGGACTGTGACGAACCACCGTGAAGGGCGGACTGGGGAACTGCCGCTAATCGGTGCGCGCCCTAACCTCGACCCACGTTCGGTTCGGCAAGTCTGCGAAGCGCTCGGCCTCGACTGGTCCGATCTTCCCGGACCGAAGAGCCGCGTCTGAGGCGCCTGAATAAAACTGATCCGAAGAAGCGAGCAATGGAAATACACATGCTTGCGAAAGGACAGGCGAAGCAAGCACCCAGCCATGAGCAGAAGTGAACCTTACCGCTCGCATACTATTTTGATTTCGGCGTCAACTTGTCAAGCCGTTCGGTTAGCCCCTTAAGATCTAGGACACATTGCTCAATATGCGCCCTTAGCGCAGTACGCTCGTCGTGGCTGAGTGACAAGTGCGTTAGATCGGCCCAATCGCGATTGATCGTTTCACTGAGTGTGTGGATGTCGCGCAGCAGAAATTCTTTTTCGGTCATCGTGTTTCTCGCGTTAAAATTATGAGGCTCTCGCATAAAATATCCAACATGGCCTGCACCCGGTTTGGATGACACCGACTTAAGCGAATCCGGGCCTGCGCTCGAACTCCATAGGGCTTAGATAACCGATGACGTTGCCCCCAACTTTCATCCAGATGGCGCAGCCAGCCCGCCACCATGATAAAGCCGGAAAACTCTAACTTCCGGCGATCCAACGTTGGGTCTCACTGCAAACCGGAACAGAATCTACTCATAAACGAGGGCAGGTTAGGGAGCAGGTCACTTTTATTGGTGACTCCACCGGCGGATGCCATCGCGATCCTGCTGTGGGCCATCGAGACGCATGGAGGCGTGCGATGACGCGGGCGCGACTGCCTGATCGG
>JARRNI010000670.1:0-3883 GCA_037385125.1 Pseudolabrys sp. | reverse complement strand
GATCATGGTGTTGTTCCCCCCGGTGAGACTGGATCGCCGGCGATCTTATACGCAGGCGCTTGCCTGTCGAGGGGCCAGCCACACCGGCCACCCATGCGCTTCACGCCTCCCTTGCCCCCAGCACCGCTTGAATCGACACCCGCGACCAGGGCGCGGTGGCGGCGCGGAAGACGGTGTAGGAGCCGTGGATCCTGGCGGTGATGGCGTTGCGGCTTGCAAGCTCCCCAAGCACGTCGTCAGCCTGCTTGCGCGCGGCGGCGACGAGACCGGCGGGGAACGGCGTAAGCTTGATGTGGTGTTTTGCTGTCAGCGCTTGCAGCGCCTGCGCATTGAGCCGCTCCATCTCGGCCAGCGCATAGGTTGCTTCCGCCGCACAAGCGTGTTTGATGACGGCCTTCAATTCGGCGTCGAGCGCCTGCCAGCGCTTGAGCGCCACAATGCATTCGCCGGTGCCGTTCGGCTTGTTGAAGCCGGGGTAGTAGTAGAACGGCGCCACGCGATAGAGGCCGAGCGCGATGTCGGTGCCGGGCCCGACGAACTCGGCGGCGTCGAGCACGCCCGACTGCAGCGAGGTGAAGATTTCCGCCGGCGGCGTGGTCTGCGGCGTAGCGCCGAGGCGGCGGTAGACCTCGCCGCCGAGGCCGAGCGAGCGAATCTTCACGCCTTTCAGATCGGCGAGGCTTTTGAGCGCGTGACGGAACCAGCCGCCCATGCAGATGCCGGTATTGCCGCCCATGAACGGCTTGACGCCGAACGGCTTGTAGAGTTCGTCCCACAGCGCCTGGCCGCCGCCGGCGTCAATCCAGGCGACGTGCTCCTGCGGCGTCAGGCCAAACGGCACGGTGGTGTAGAAGGCGGCCGCCGGCATCTTGCCCTGCCAGTAAAAGGCGGCGGTGTGGCCGATGTCGGCGACGCCGTGGCCGACCGCGTCGAGCACGCCGAAAGCCGGCACCAGCTCGCCGGCGGCATGCACGGTGATGTCGATGCGCCCGCCGGAGAGATCGCGGATGCGCGAGGCGATGCGCTCGGCCGACATGCCGGGGCCGGGCAGGCGCTTGGGCCAGGAGGTGACCATGCGCCATTTCATGGTCTGCGCGCGGGCGACCGCCGGGGCGGCTAGGCCAACGGCGGCGCCCGCGCCGGTGACGAATTGGCGTCGCGTGGTCATGGCAATCTCCTTTTTCGTTACGCGTGATCTTTTCCAAAAACCGGTTCCCATTTTTCGGGATCACGCGCGTTTGGGAAAATGGTCGAGCGGGCCGCGGCCGGGGCCGACCTGCAGCGTGTCGGCGGCGGCGATGGCAGCGGTGACGTAAGTCTTGGCTTGGGCGACGGCTTCCTTGAGGTCGAGGCCCTTGGCGAGGCCAGCGGCAATGGCCGAGGACAAAGTACAGCCGGTGCCATGGGTGTTCTTGGTCGCGATGCGTTTCGCGGCAAAGCGCATGACGTCGCCCTGCCCGACCAGCAGATCGACGCTTTCGTCGCCGGCGCTGTGGCCGCCCTTGATCAGCACATTTTGCGGACCGAGCGCGAGCAGCGCGCGTGCCTGCTCTTCCATCTCGCCTTCGCTCCGCGCCGGCGCCTTCTCGGTGAGCGCAGCGGCTTCCAGCAGGTTGGGCGTGACGATAAGCGCGCGCGGAAACAGCATGGCGCGCAACGCGCCGACCGCTTCCGGCGCCAGCAGATAGGCGCCCGATGTCGCCACCATGACCGGGTCGAGCACCACGTTGCGCGCCTCGTGGCGGTCGAGCGCGTCGGCGACGCTCGCGATGCCGGTCGCGCGCGACAGCATGCCAATCTTCACCGCGGCGACGGCGAGGTCGGCAAACACGGCATCGATCTGCGCGGCGATGAAATCGGCCGGCACGTCATGGATGGCGGTGACTCTTTCCGTGTTCTGCGCGGTCAGCGCGGTGATGGCGGAGGCGCCGTAGACGCCGAGCGCGGCGAAGGTCTTCAGGTCCGCCTGGATTCCGGCGCCGCCGCTCGAATCGGAGCCAGCAATGGTAAGTGCGACAGGCACAGCCATCACGTCACCCTGACGCGCGCGACGAGCGTCGCATCGTCGAGATTGTAGAGCGCGTCGAGGATGGCGGCAGCGAAGCTGCCCGGCCCGCGCGCCTGTTCCGCCGCGACTTCGCCGGCAACGCCGAGCAGGATGAGCCCGGCAGCCGCCGCCTGGAATTCGTCGTCCTCGACCGCCAGGCAGGCGGCCAGCAGCGCCGAGCCGGCGCAGCCCATGGCGGTCACCTTCGCCATGAGGGCGTGACCGTTGGCGATCGTGGCGACGCGCGTGCCGTCGGTGACGAAATCGGCGGCACCGGACAGCGCGATGACGATTCCGTTATCGCCGGCGGCCGTCTTCAGCGCGTCGGGCGAGGGCTCGCGCCCGGCGAGCGCGGCAAATTCGGCCTCATTAAGCCGCACCACCGTGGGCGTGCGCCCGATCAGTTCGCGGGCGAATTCATTGCGGCCGGGGGCACGGTCGACGAAGACCGGATCGAGCACCCAGGGCAGCACGTTGTCGATCGCCGCCTTGACGGCGATCTCGGTCGCCGCGCGGCGCTCGGCATCGAAGGTGCCGAGATTGACCAACAGGGCGTCGGCGCCGGCGACGAAAGCGCCGATCTCCGCGGACGACAGCGTCATCGAGGGTACGCAGCCTACCGCCAGCAGCGCATTGGCGGTGAAGTTCTGCGCCACATTGTTGGTGATGCAGTGGACGCGCGGCGCGGTCTGCGCAAGATCGGGGCGCGCTGTTGCGGGGCGGTGCATCTCTTCTCCCTCCGCCGGCATGACCCGGATCAGGTTCGTTGGGTTGGCCCGGAAGGCCTCTCAGCCCGGCGCTTTCAGCCGCCGGACACCCCACGAGATTGCTGCGCTCTACCTAGGCCGCGCCCACGGCGAAGGCAAGAGCTTGCCAGGACGGCACCTTTTTGCTGGATTGCGGGCGGTCAAGGGCGGCGGCGCGGAGGCAGATGCGATGGTCCCTTTTTTCGTCCAGATCAAATGCGAGCTCGGCAAGTCCTACCAGGTCGCCAACGAGCTGGCGGAAGCGGAGATCGCCTCCGAGATCTACTCGACCGCGGGCGACTACGACCTGCTGGTCAAGTTCTACGTCGAGGCCGGCACCGATATCGGCCATTTCGTCAACGAGAAGGTGCAGACCCTGCCGGGCGTCAAGGACACTTACACCATCATCACCTTTAAGGCGTTCACGACCTAGCAACGCCCCAGCCGCTCGTCCCCGCGTAAGCGTATAGACGCTATCCTATCCGGCGTGTCCCGGATGCGGTGCAGCATGAGCGCGGCACGCGCGAATGATGCACTACTGCTGATCCGGGACCCCGGTTGACGAAAGCACCGCACAAACCGGGGTCCCGGGTCTGCAGCGCACCGCTCCACTTCGTCACGCGCTGCGCCGCGCCCGGGACAAGTCGCGGCTACTTCTTCTTTGGTTTCGGCGGGCCCTCGACCGGCGGCAGCGACTTGATGTAGGTGGCGATCGCCAGCCGGTCGTCGGCCGAAATCTGCGCCGTATTCTTCACCACGTCCGCCATGGACGAGCCGACCGAGTCGCCGTCGAGCGTGAAGCCCGTCTCCAGCAGATAGGCGATGTCCTTCACCGTCCATTCGGCTAGGCCCCTCTGGGTGATGTTGGGCGCCCAGCCCTTGCCCTCCGGATTGGGCCCGCCGGCGAAACGCTCGCTCGCGATAATGCCGCCGAGGAAGTTGCGCGGGCTGTGGCATTCGGCGCAGTGGCCGGGACCGTTCACCAAATAGGCACCGCGGTTCCATACGTCCGACCGGGCGGGGTCGGGCTGGAACGGCAGGCCGTCGAGATATAACGCCTTCCACACGCCGATGAAGCGGCGGACATTGT
>JARRNI010000669.1:0-2884 GCA_037385125.1 Pseudolabrys sp. | reverse complement strand
TTTCCCAATCTATGGCCGGGAGCGCTTGGAATTGCCTTGATGTCTTTCACTGAGTCAATTGCGGCAGGCCGCGCCTTCGTCAGGCAAGATGATCCGCTTCCAATACCGAACCGCGAATTGATCGCTCTGGGCGCCGCAAACATTGCTGGAAGTTTCTTTCACATTTTTCCCGCTGGCGGGGGCACTTCTCAAACAGCGGTCAATTTCGGGGCAGGTGCCCGGAGCCAGTTCGCCGCACTTGTTACCCTTGGGGTCGTCATCGCGACTCTGCTATTTCTGTCACCGCTGATCAGTTTGCTGCCGCAGGCGACGCTGGCGGCTATTGTGGTTGCCACAAGCCTCCCGCTGCTCGATCCCGCTGAATTCAAGTCCATCCTCCATATCCGGCGCACCGAGTTTGTGTGGGCGTTGGTAGCCTGCGCCGGTGTCGTGCTGCTGGGGACATTGCAGGGTATCTTGATCGCCATTGCGATTTCCGTCCTCACGTTATTGTATTACAGCACACATCCGCCTGTTTATGCCGTCGGCCGCAAACCGGGCACCGAGATATTCCGCCCCCTGACCGGGGAACATCCGGAAGACGAGACCCTTCCGGGACTGCTGATCCTGCGCACCGAAGGCTTCATGAACTTCGCCAGCGCGCCGCGGGTCGGAGTGCACCTGAGGCCACTGATTAGCGAAAGCGGGGCCAAAGTGGTGATTCTGGAGATGAGCGCTGTCCCTGACCTTGAATACACGGCGCTGCGGGCCTTGACCTCCATGGAGGCAACCTTGCGTTCGTCCGGTATCACGCTCTGGTTGGCCGGACTGAACCCTGAGGTGCTGAAGGTGGTCGAGCGCTCCCCGTTGGGCGAACTCCTCGGACCTGCGCGGATTTTCGCCAACTTGCGCGAGGCCGTGCACGCCTACGAGACAAAGGGAGGCACACTGTGAATTCTCGAGCCCTGGCATTCCATCTTCTGGCCAAGCCGACAGGCGCAACGTGCAACCTGGACTGTAAGTACTGCTTCTTCCTGTCGAAGGAGACTCTGTATCCGAACGAGCGTGCACGAATGTCGGACGAGGTGCTGGAATCGTACGTCCAGCAACGCCTAGCGCAGCACGACGAACCGGAGATCAACATCGCGTGGCAAGGTGGCGAGCCGACCATCATGGGGCTCGATTTCTTTAGACGCGCCGTTGCGTTGACAGCGAAATATCGCCGGCCAAACCAGAATGTGCTCCACACCATTCAGACCAACGGGTTGCTTTTGGACGATGAATGGTGCTCTTTTCTAAAGAAGCACAACTTTCTTGTCGGCCTTAGCGTGGACGGCCCGCAGGAGATGCACGACGCTTATCGTGTGGACAAGCGTGGTGGAGGTTCGTTCCATCTGGTGATGCGAGCCTGGGATCTGCTGCAGCGGCATGGCGTCGACTGCAACATCCTATGCACGGTTCATGCCGCCAACGCCGACCATCCGCTCGACGTCTATCGTTTCTTCCGCGACCAGCTGGGGGCCAGGTTTATCCAGTTCATTCCTATTGTCGAGCGCGCTACTGAAGACCTGCTGCCAGTTGCGAATGAAGGCTGGGGTGAGCGCCCCGGTGCCAAGCGGCCCCTCTATCGCCAGCGCGGTAACCTCGTCACGGATCGTTCGGTGCGGGCGGAGCAATTCGGACGCTTTTTGTGCGTCATCTACGATGAATGGGTGAAGCATGACGTCGGCAAAGTGTTTGTGCAGACCTTCGACGTAGCCTTGGGAAGTTGGGTGGGGCAGCATAACCTTTGCATTTTCTCGCCCACTTGCGGCAATGCGCTAGCGATGGAACACAACGGTGATGTGTATTCCTGCGATCATTATGTTGAGCCGGATTATCTGCTCGGCAATATCATCGAGACCCCCCTCCTCGAAATGGTGGCGTCGGACCGGCAGCGTGCGTTTGGCCAGCATAAGTTTGATAGCCTTCCCCAATACTGCCGCGATTGCGAGGTCTTGTTCGCTTGCTACGGCGAGTGTCCGCGTAATCGATTCATAGAGACGCCCGACGGCGAGCCAGGGCTCAATTATCTGTGCGCCGGCTACAAGCAGTTTTTCAATCACATCGACCCAACCATGCGTATCATGGCGACTCTGATCCGCCAGGGCCGCTATGCCGATGAGATCATGCAGATGGACATGCCTGTCGGCGGGCCGTCGGAGAGATAGACGATGGAACATGTGCGGACCTGGATCGCAATCGCAGCCATCAGCATTGAGGCACTCGCCATTGCCATCATGGTAGGATTCATAGCCATTGCCACGGTGCGGTGGCTAATTCACATGAGTCAAATCGGCGAAGCGGCTTATGAGCGCTATCGGGTTGCCGTTGGGAAATCTCTTATGGTCGGGCTTGAGCTTCTGATCGGCGCCGACATCATCCGCACCGTCGCTCTGGATAGCTCACTGAACAATATCGCAATCCTGAGCGCACTCGTTGTGGTCCGAACCTTCTTGAGCTGGACCCTGACCGTCGAGGTAGACGGCCGTTGGCCTTGGCAGAAAGGAAGATCTCCACCCGACCATCAAAGGAGCGGCGCGGTTCATGCCCCAAGCCACGAGGGTACCTCCGCCCAGACGGAAGCCTAAGGAGATTTCGATCATGACCGAGCATCTGAGCTTTGTGGACGGGCTGATGGCGCGAATTGAGGGCCCGATGAACTTCCGTCTAATTCTGCAGCCGCTCGTCGCGCTTTATTTTGCCGTCCGAGATGGCATGAAGGACGCGCGGGAGGGGAAATCGCCCTATTTCTGGGCACTGTTCACAGAGCCGACGCACCGGCGCGAAATACTAGAAAGTAGTTGGGAGTCGATAGGCACAGTATTCATTGTTGCTGTTGGTCTCGACTTTGTCTTCCAGTATC
>JARRNI010000668.1:0-2891 GCA_037385125.1 Pseudolabrys sp. | reverse complement strand
CCAATCCGATGTTCTGTTTCCCATGGTCGGCCCCTCCAAAAACCGACCACCCATGAGTCACAGAAAAACTGATTTCGGAATCCTATGCCGCTCAAAATCTGCCAAAGTAGTGCTAGTTCTGGATTCTCGCTTGCGCGGTGATTGACTAATTTTATCTGCCTGAAATAATTGATTAATTCTACCCCATTTTCTCCTGTGCAGATACTGTGTAGATATTTTTCCTTAATCCGCCCGGGAACAGGGGCAAATTATGCTTATAACCTTAGCACATTTCGCGGCGCGATGGGTTAACTGACTGTCGCGCAGACTGCGGTTATCTGTTCGGGCCGCAGGCTCTGGCAGCGAGTACACTACTCGTCCTTACGTACTCTTGGGTTCATAAAATGTTTCAGCTGTCTCCGGTAGATTTCGATTATTTCATTCGTCCATTCACGGTGCTTGGTGTCCTGCGAATCGCAACTCTTAAGCTTTCTCTCCCAGTTCGCTAGTGCGCGGGCGAGCCTTCGTTTAATTCGCGCTGGATAGTCAAGGTGCTTAACGCGCAGACGCTGAGGAAAGACGCCATTGACAATGTAAGGACGCCGGACGGCGTCGCCGTATACATCTCGTTGCGCGGCCCAGAACGCAACTGGTAGCGGCTTGTGCCAATGTCTATTCAGGACTTGCACGACAACTTCGGAAGCCTCAAAAGGCGTTACCGGAAATAAAGTGCCTACATACGCCCTCGCATTTGCAAATGTAAATGTGCCTGCGAGCCTATGCCAGGACAGACAAGCATTGTTGATAATGATCGGAGTTCCTTCATCGGCCAGTGAGCGCGGCATGACGATATAATTTCCATCAGCCATCATCATCGCCGTCGATCCAACGACGCGTCCAATGGTTTCTTTCTTTACCGGCTGAAGCTCGTTTGGTCCGGACCGGGTTTTCTCCATAAAGTCCAGAATGGCTTTGCCAACATAAAGCTTTTCTTTTTCTTGGGGATTGTTCCAATCGACTCCATCTAGCGAGATAAAGCGCATAAATTGGGATACTTTAAGCATATTCGGATCATCTGTTCGGGCCAATCCGATTGCCAAGTCCACAACTAAAGTTCGGGGCAAGGCTTCTGAGTCAGTATACTCGTAAGTCAAACGGTAACCCGAACTGTCTCCGCAATGTGTCGCAAAAATGAGTAAATCATAGGGGAAAAGATCGACCATCTCCGATATAGCGCGCACGTTCGCATTACGCCCTTCGTATATGCGAATGAATGCGCGTTTTTGCCCAAGGAGATCGACTGCTTTCTCAATTTCCGGAGCCGGTGTTGTGCCCGGGTCTACCAGCACGACGACGCCCGTTCCCTGCGTGTCCAGTTGCTCTGCCGCGAACCCGTTGACGGCCGTTATCCCAAGATCGGGATATTTGAAAAGGTGCGTTGAAGGAACTTCAGGGAAGGAAAACCCAAATGGCAGGTCGCCGATGAATGTTATTGAACCATTCGTCGGGACGGGGATCGGCCCGCATAATTCCGATAGCTCATGTCGAAGCTCTTCTTGGGCTGCTGTTGGCGAGACTCCAGAATTTGGATCATAAAGGGAGTAAAAGCGCTCCAGAATAGACTCAGCCAGTTCTGTGTTTACCTCGGGAATAAGAACGAGTCCTGCTCCAAGGGCAAAGGCGTAGTTGGCAGCAATAACCTGCGCCAGATCTTCCCCTTCTTCACACACCACAAGGTGAGCATTTTTGGGTGCGATTTTCTCTGTCGAAGATTCTCTATCTTCAAAGGTCAAATAACGCCCCGATCGAAGCGCTTTCAACAACCCGATGCCTATGCGCTCGCGGCCCCAAATCAGTGGCTCAGTTTCACGTTTCCGCTTTGAAGGCGTGACCGCTAAAACGTCTTGTGGCGACGAAATGCGGTGGCACGGGACATTTCGATGGCTGTTTAGCGATGTGCGAAGCGCTTCGAACGATTTGTCGGACAAGCCGGCGAGGTACGCGGTCTTCGACTTCGCGCGGGCGGCGGTGTTATGGCGGCGAATAACCTCTGCTGCTCCGTCTGGACGTTGCAGCCGCGGCCCGTCGCAGACGGGTAAATAAATGCCCGGCTTTGCCAAAACGCAGCTGAGTTGAGCGGCAAGGCTGGCATCGTCGGCGAATATAATCTTGTCTGAAAGTCGCGGGCATTTCATCGCTACAAGATTTTATACGATCAATAGCCTATCCGGGTAGAAATTCTGTGCTGGACACGCTTTCTGGCTGGAGGCGGTAATATAACGGTCTGCTGGGGCTGCTGCCGTTGGTCATCGCCGTCAGAGTGACGGCAGTTATCGTGGTGACGGTGAACATGATGAAGATGATGAACACCAGCATCTCCTCCATCATCAAGATCAACATCAACAACAGCGCCGCCAGTCGTTCTGGTGCTGGTGGTGATGGCCTTATGGCGAAGTTGGCCACCTTGGTGGTGGTGGTGGTGAACATGATGAACATCAGCATCAACGGCACTATCATGATGGAGCCCGTCAGGGTGCAGATGCGGTGACGGCATCGTTGCCAGGTGGCTGCTATATAAGTTCGCGGAAGGTGGCGTAGGTGTGCCGGAAACAATAGGTCGAGCGGCGGCTGCCCGAGGCACTGAGGCGTAGGGTCGGCGCCGTCGCGGCCGCGCCTCCTGCATAAGGGGGACGGTATTCGAGGGAGATGAACCACCGGTAAATCGGCGTGCAATACACGCAACTTTATGTTGCGACGCGCTCGAGGAAAAATAGCGGGAGATCAGGCCTTAAGGGGAACCGGCCGGAGCAGGAAGGCGGGCAGGTGGCTCGCCTCGGCGGGCTCGTCAGGTTGTGGCCGCTGCGTCCGCGGGCGCACCTGATCGCCGGCGCGCACCGGCTCGGGTGTGCCGC
>JARRNI010000667.1:0-2901 GCA_037385125.1 Pseudolabrys sp. | reverse complement strand
GCGGCTTTGCGCGCCGGCCATTCATTGTCGAGCATGGCGAACCAGGCGGTGTCGCGGTTGCGGCCCTTGCCGATCATGTGCTGGCGGAAGATACCCTCGAAGGTGAAGCCGTAGCGCGCCGCCGCACGTCGCGACGCGGCGTTGAGCGCGTCGCATTTCCATTCGTAGCGCCGGTAGGCAAGCGTCTCGAACACGTAGCGCGCCAGCAGATATTGCGCCTCGGTGGCGAGCGGCGTGCGTTGCAGCGCCGGCGAATAAACCACGTGGCCGACCTCGATCACCCGGTGTTTGGGGCGGATCGCTAGCAGCGTAAAAATGCCGACCGCGCGGCCGCTCGCGTCGGCGATGGCGTAAGCATAGGGGTCGTTGCGCTCGGCGTGCCCGGCCAGCCATTGCGTGAACGTCGCTTCGTCGGGAAACGGGCCGTAGCTCGGCATGTAGGTCCAGATGCGGTCATGGCCCTCGACCGCGCGCCACAGATCGCCGGCATGGGCGACGCTGAGCTTTTCCACTCGACCGAAGCGGCCCTGCAAGGTCATAGGGCCGGGACGCGTTGCCGGCGTGGTGTCGACCGGCGGGCCCACAGGCTGGTCGGTTTGCGAAGGACTGTTCACGGCGCTGGCCGGCGCTTGCCGTCCTCGCGGAAAAACGTATTGAGCTCGGCGTTTCCCATCACCCCGGCGAAGCTGTCGAACCTGCCCTCGGCGAGTTCCCGCGCGGAATCGAGGAAAGCGTGCATGGCTACGCGCGCCAGCGTGCCGCCCACGCTGATGCGGCGCACGCCCATGGCGGCGACGTCGTCGACCGTGAAGCCGAGCGGCCACGCCATCAGCAGGTTGACCGGCTTTGGCGCCACCGCTTTCACCACAGCCTCGATCTGCTCGCGCGTCCTGACGCCGGGCGCATAGAGGCACTCGGCGCCGGCTTCTGCATAGGCCTTGAGCCGCCTCACCGTCTCGTCGAGGTCGGGCCGGCCGACGATGAAGCCTTCGCTGCGCCCGGTGAGCAGAACGCCGCTGTCGCCGATCGCCGCGCGTGCGGCGCGCACGCGGGCGACCGCCTGCTCGAACGGATAGAGCGGGTCCGTCTCGTTGCCCGTGTAATCCTCGATCGACAGGCCGGCGACACCGGTCTCAATGCATGAGCGCACGTTCGCCGCCACCTCGTCGGGCGCGTCGGCATAGCCGTTCTCGAAATCGGCATTGACCGGCACGTCGGCGGCTTGCGCGATCTCGCGGTAATGCGCCAGCGCTTGATCGCGCGTCATGGCGCCGTCCGGCAGGCCCTCCGCATGGGCGAAGCCCGACGAGGTGGTGGCCAGCGCCTCGAAACCGAGGGCTTGCAGATAGCGCGCGGTGCCGACGTTCCATGGGTTGGGGATGACGAAACAGCCGCTCTGGTGCAGGCGGCGGAAGGCTTCGCGTTTTTCGGCGGCGGTGGCCATGGGGCTTGACCTCGGGCGGGCAGGGAACCTGCCATGTTTCGCCGGGTCCGGACAATGCCGTTTGCTGATCCGCTGTATCGACGCCATTGATCGCCGGCCACGCATTTGATTTTCGCCCCCGATCGGGTGTAACTCCGAAAAACGCATTGAGGATCAATGCCATGCTGAAAACCACCGCCGGCTTCGACCGCATCGGGGAGGAAAACGCCTTCGCCGTGCTGGCCCGCGGCAATGCGCTGGCCGCGCAAGGGCGCGACATCATCAATCTCGGCATCGGCCAGCCAGATTTCCGCACGCCCGAGTTCATCGTCGAGGCGGCGGTGAAGGCGCTGCACGAGGGCGCGCACGGTTATACGCCGGCGACCGGCATTCCCCCGTTGCGCGAGGCGGTGGCCGCCGAGCTCCATCAGCGCTTCCAGGTCGAGGTGTCGCCCGACGAAGTAATGATCATGCCGGGCGGCACGCCGACCATGTATATGTCGGTTCTGATGTTCGGCGAACCGGGCGTTGAAATCCTCTATCCGGATCCCGGCTTTCCCATCTACCGCTCGATGATCGAATATACCGGCGCCACGCCGGTGCCGGTGCCGATCCGCGAGGAGAACGGCTTTGCCTTCTCGGCGGAAGAGACGCTCAAGCTGATCACGCCGAAGACGCGCCTGCTGATCCTGAATTCGCCGGCCAATCCGACCGGCGGCGTCACGCCGAAAGCGGAAGTCGACAGACTGGTTGCCGGTCTCGAGAAGTGGCCGGACGTCGCGATCATGTCGGACGAGATCTACGACCACATGCTCTATGACGGCGAGACCCATGTCTGCCTGCTGAGCTATCCGGAAATCCGTGACCGGCTGATCCTGCTCAACGGCTGGTCGAAGACCTATGCCATGACCGGCTGGCGGCTCGGCTACGCGATCTGGCCGGGCAAGCTCTACGACTATGCGCGCAAGCTTGCGGTGAATCTTTATTCCTGCGTTAACGCCGCCACGCAGTTTGCCGGCCTCGCCGCGCTCACCGGCCCGCAGGACGAGGTCGACAAGATGGTGGCCGAGTTCGACCGGCGCCGCAAAGTCGTGGTCGAGGGCTTGAACAAATTGCCCGGCGTTTCCTGCGCCACGCCCAAGGGCGCCTTCTACGCCTTCCCCAACATCAAGGCGACCGGCTGGCAGGCCAAGACTTTGGCTTCAACGCTGCTGGAAGAAACCGGCGTCGCCATCATTGGCGGTCCCGATTTCGGCATTCTGGGCGAGGGCTATGTGCGGCTCTCTTACGCCAACTCCACCGAGAATATTTTGAAGGCGCTCGAGCGCATGGGCGAGTTCTTGACGTCAAGAAAAGCGGCCTAGAGTCTGATCCATTCAGATTGAAGCATATCCTGAGTTTCTGAAGTAGTTGGCGCATTCCTGCGGTGTGAAGGATGGTAGGAGTGCGCCGATGCGTTTCCAGGTGGCTTCGACGGT
>JARRNI010000666.1:0-2905 GCA_037385125.1 Pseudolabrys sp. | reverse complement strand
CAGAACAACGTGCAAGGCGCGTCGGACTCGGGCCTGATCCCGATGGTCTACCCCGACTACCAGCGGGTCGACGACCCGGAGGCGCAGAAGCGCTTCGAGGCGCTGTGGGGCGCGAAGCTCGACGCGAAGCCCGGCCTGACGGTGGTCGAGATCATGAACGCGGCCAAGGCGGGCAAGATCCGCGGCATGTACATCATGGGCGAGAACCCGGCGATGTCCGACCCCGACGTCGGCCATGCGCGCGAGGCGATGGCGAGCCTCGAGCACCTCGTCGTGCAGGACATCTTCCTGACCGAGACCGCCTACATGGCCGACGTGGTGCTGCCGGCGACCGCGTTCCCGGAGAAGAACGGAACCTTCACCAACACCGACCGCATGGTGCAGATGGCGAGGAAGGCGATCGAGCCGCCCGGCGACGCGCGCGAGGACCTCTGGATCATCGTCGAGCTGGCGAAGCGGCTGGGCCTCGCGTGGTCGTACGAAACGCCGCGCGAGGTATTCGAGGAGATGCGCAAGGGCATGAACTCGATCGCGGGCATCACCTGGGAGCGCCTCGAGCGCGACTCGTCGGTCACCTACCCTTGCGAGAACGAGGGCGACCCGGGCGAGCCGGTGGTGTTCGTCACCCACTTCCCGACCGCCACGGGCAGAGCGAAGTTCGTTCCCGCCGACCTGATCCCGGCCGACGAGCGCCCGGACCGCAGCTACCCCATGGTGCTGATCACCGGGCGCCAGCTCGAGCACTGGCACACCGGCGCGATGACGCGCCGCTCGGCCGTGCTCGACGCGATCGAGCCCGAGCCGGTCGCCTCGCTGCACCCGCTCGACCTCGCGGGGCTGAAGGCCGCGCCCGGCGACGTGGTGACCGTGGCCTCGCGCCGCGGCTCGATCTCGCTCTACGCGCGCGCCGACGAGGGCACGCCGCGCGGCGCGGTGTTCATCCCGTTCGCGTACTACGAGGCGGCGGCGAACCTGCTCACCAACCCGGTGCTCGACCCGTTCGGCAAGATCCCCGAGTTCAAGTACTGCGCCGTCAAGGTGAGCAAGGGCGGCGAGCGGCCCGGCAACCCGGGCTACGGCAAGGGCGGCACGCTCGAGCTGATGTATGGCTGATTGAAGGAAGAATTTCACCGAAAAGGGAGTCAACGATTCATGGCGTCTGATATCGAAATCGCGCAGGCAGCGAAGCTGCAGCGCATCTCCAAGGTCGCGCTCGACAAGCTCGGCATCGCGGAGGATCACCTCGAGCCCTACGGCCACACCAAGGCCAAGATCTCGCTCGAATACATCGATTCGCTCAAGGGCAAGAAGGACGGCAAGCTGATCCTGGTGACGGCGATGACGCCGACGCCGGCGGGCGAGGGCAAGACCACCACCACGGTGGGCCTGGGCGACGCGCTCAACGGCATCGGCAAGAAGGCGATGATCTGCCTGCGCGAGCCCTCGCTCGGGCCGGTGTTCGGCATGAAGGGCGGCGCGGCCGGAGGCGGCCACGCGCAGGTGGTGCCGATGGAGGACATCAACCTGCACTTCACCGGCGACTTCAACGCCATCGGCCTCGCCAACAACCTGCTCGCGGCGGCGATCGACAACCACATCCACCACGGCAACGAGCTCGGCATCGACGTGCGCCGGATCGCCTGGCGGCGGGTGGTCGACATGAACGACCGCGCGCTGCGCGACGTCACCGTCGCGCTCGGCGGCCCCGGCAACGGCTACCCGCGCCAGGACGGCTTCGACATCGTCGTCGCCTCCGAGGTGATGGCGATCTTCTGCCTCGCGACCTCGGTCGAGGACCTGAAGAAGCGCCTCGGCAGCATCGTCGTCGCCTACACCCGCGAGCAGAAGCCGATCTACGCGCGCGACCTGAACGTCCACGGCGCGATGACGGTGCTGCTCAGGGACGCGCTCAAGCCGAACCTGGTGCAGACGCTGGAGAACAACCCGGCTTTCATCCACGGCGGGCCGTTCGCCAACATCGCGCACGGCTGCAACACCGCGATCGCGACGCAGACCGCGCTCAAGCTGGTCGACTACGTGGTGACCGAGGCCGGATTCGGCGCCGACCTCGGGGCCGAGAAGTTCCTCGACATCAAGTGCCGCAAGTCCGGCCTGCGGCCGAACGCGGCGGTGATCGTGGCGACGATCCGCGCGCTCAAGTACCACGGCGGAGTCGACGTCAAGGAGGTCAACAAGGAGAACGTCGAGGCGCTCGAGAAGGGCCTGGTCAACCTCGAGCGCCACGTCGACAACGTGCAGAACGTGTACGGCATCCCCTGCGTGGTGTCGATCAACCGCTTCGACTTCGACACGCCGGCGGAGATCGAGCTCGTGTAGTCGATGATGGCCAAGCTCGGGGTGCCGGTCGTGCTGGCGACGCACTGGGCCGACGGCGGCAAGGGCGCGGCCGAGCTGGCGAAGCGGGTGGTCGAGATGTGCGACAAGCCGGCCACGCCGACCTTCGTGTACGAGGACGCCGACAGCCTGTGGGACAAGATCGGCAAGATCGCGAAGAAGGTGTACCGCGCCTCCGAAGTCACCGCCGACAGCAAGGTGCGCAACCAGATCAAGAAGCTGCAGGACGACGGCTACGGCGGCTACCCGGTGTGCGTGGCCAAGACGCAGTACTCCTTCTCGACCGACGCGCAGAAGCGCGGCGCGCCCTCGAACCACGTGATCAACGTCCGCGAGGTTCGCCTGGCCGCGGGCGCCGAGTTCGTCGTCATGATCTGCGGCGACGTCATGACCATGCCGGGCTTGCCCAAGGTGCCTTCAGCGAGCAAGATCGACATCGTCGACGGAAAGGTCGTCGGCCTGTTCTGAAGGTGGCATAAGGGGGGGAATGACCGAATCGATCGCGGATCCCGCTTTCTGGCGGGCGCTCGGCGCGATCATCTGGGTCAAC
>JARRNI010000665.1:0-2905 GCA_037385125.1 Pseudolabrys sp. | reverse complement strand
GTGTTGAGGCCGTCCGACAGCAGGATGATCACCTGTTTATAGGTGGAGTCAGGATTTATCGGGGGCGCGCTCAACGGACCGCCGCCGACCAATGATTGCCAGCCCCACACCAGCCCGATCGGTTGATTGGTGCTGCCGTTCGGGGTCATCTGGTCGAACATGTTGTTCATAGCCGTCCAGTCGTAGCTCAGCCCCCGCATCGCCTGCGGGCAGTAGGCATATTGTTCGGGCGGGAACAGCGATTCCGGAATCGAGGTGTCGGGCGGGTCCACTGTCTGGTCGTAGCCCGGCGTCGTCGAGCCGGGTGGCGCGGCGGTGCCGCGGTCGGTGATGCAGCCGTTCCACTTGCTCTTGTCCACGACCCAATTATGCGCATACGAAGTCTCCACGCATTGCCGGCTGTAGCCGAAGCCGGAGCAGGAGCAATTGCTGTGGCCCCAGCAAGAGGCGAACCAGCCGCTGCTCACCACCGTGGTCTGCGCCACGGTGTCGTAGCAACCGTAGCTGTTGCTCGGGCAGATGTAGCCCTTGTAGGGTCCGCTGGACGGAATGGTGCTGGTCGGGGTAGTGCCGCCCGGCTGGGTGACGCAGGTGTAGCCGTCGCTGCGCGAACTGTAAGGACAGCTTGAGCCAGGGCCGACATTGCCCACGGGCACCGAGTTCTTGGTCGAGGCCGATGGCACCACATTGGTCCAATCCTGGCTCCAGTCGATCGCGCTGTCCCAGGACGCGTAGTTGCCGGCGCCGACGCTGACGTCCTTGCTGAAGGGAATGATCGAGACATAGACGTCGCCATCGGTGGTGGCGGAATCCTTCAACTGTTTCAGCAGGTTCTTTGTGGCATTCTTGAGCGCCGTCATCTTGCCGGCGTCGGCCATCGAGCCGGTATTGTCGAGCACCAGCGCGACGCGCAGTTGGCTGATTCCCCATTTGGCGGTGGAGGAGCCACCGACGGTGATCTTGTCGAAACCGAAGATCCGTATGAAGTCAGTGCTCATGTCGGCCGTGCCGTTGACCTTCACGCTCGAGCCGCCGGTGGTCGTGTAGCTGACGTTGAAGGTGATGTTGCTGGCCGCCGGGTCATGGAACAGGGCGAGAAAATACTTGCGCGCCGTGGATTCGAGCTCGCTCTCGGTCATGGTGGCGGCGTTCTTCGCCACCATGAGAGCGGTGGAATCGAGCGCGGCCTGCAGATCGACCTTCATCGCATTGGCGCGGGTGTAGTCGATGGCCGCGCCGATGAAGGCGAGCAGCGGGATGAGCGCGATCGCGAAGGTGATCGCCACGTTTGCGCGGCGCTGGCGCCGAAAGCGGGCGAGGGCGCGGGCGAAACGGCGGATATGAAGACGGACGGCACGCATTTTTTCTCGGAAGTCCGGTTTCCGAGCTAGTTAGGCAGCCGACCTGAATCGCGTGTTGCTCGGTTGCGCAAAAACCGTGCGGTCACGGTAAGATTTGGGCGCGGCGAGGCGGCGAAGTGGCAAGCGATGCGCAGACTTGGCTGGTTAACGGCGGCCGCCGCCGATTAGGGAAAATGCGTAGCGTATCGGAGTTAGTGAGGTTGATGGCCGCTCAACGCGGTCGCTCGCATTCGATCTAATTCGCGCTAATCGCGCATGGCGAACGGGCGCGCGGCGCGGGCCGGCAGGCCTTGCCGCGCGAGAAAGCGCTCGACGATTGTTGCCCACAGCGCGATCGCGTCACTAGAATTGATCAGCACATGGCCGTCCGCGCCCACTGCCGGCAACAGGTGATAGGTGCCGGTGCCGCCGGCGGCATGGAACGCATCGAACATGCGGCGCGACAGGGCCGGTGCGAAATAGCTGTCGTTGCGCACATAGAGCCATAGCGTCGGAATGCGCGCGGTGCGGCCGAATGCGCCGGCCGCCGCCACCAGCCGATCGGGCGCGCAGTTGCTGTCGGCGCGATCCTTGAAGTGCCCGCCGCGTCCGCCGGAAAAATCGATCACCGCCTTGATCCGCGGCGGATTGCGGCCGGCGAGCGCGAGCGCGCCCCAGCCGCCGGCCGACTGGCCGACCACCAGCACTTTCGATTGGTCGATGAAAGGCCGGGCACTCAGATAGTCGACCGCCGCCTGGATGCTGTCGGCGGTAGCGAGACCGGACTTGCGGTAGTGCGGGTCGTCACAGCGCCCTTCGTCCTCGAAATAGGGACCGCCGGTCGCCCCGTGCCCCGGTCGGATCGGCAACGCCACGGCGTAGCCGCGCGCCAGAAACCAGTAGGCCAGCTTGTGATAGGCCCACAGCGTGAAATGTGCGCGCAGCATGGAATTTTGGGTGGAGCCGTGATTGATGACCGCGAGCGGGAAGGGCCCATCGCCCGGCGGGCGCAGCAGCACGGTGTGCATCAGCAGGCGCTGGCCGGGCAAGGGAACGAGCCAGAGCTGCCGGTGAGCCGGGCCGATTGGCGGCCCGTGCGGGCCCGCGCTGACGCCGTTGCCGGCGAAGTCTTCGGCGCCGGCCGGCGCCGCGAGCAGCATGGCCAGCAGCAGCGCGGCTGCCCAGCGCGCTGCCGCCAGCCGCATGGCACGCGTGTTGGCCCCGCCAGGGATCACTTGGCGATCCTGAGCTTGGTGAGCTGGCTGCCGATGTCGTTGAAGGTTGACAGAATCTGGTCGGCCTTGGTCAGCAGGTAGAACTTGCTGGAGTCGCTGGCGCAGTTCTGTAGCAGCGTGGAGGTCGGATCGCCGCCGGTGTCGACCTGGATGGTGTACAGCGTGATACCGGCCGCCTTGATGTTGTCGCAGACCTTCTGCGTGCGGGCGTCGATCGTCGCCTGGTCGGTGCTCCAGCGGTTCTCCGTGTTCAAGCCGTCGGTCAGCAGGACGATCGCCAATTGAGCGTCCGTCGGCATCGCTGGGTTATCGAACGGCTCGCCGGGCGTC
>JARRNI010000664.1:0-2907 GCA_037385125.1 Pseudolabrys sp. | reverse complement strand
CCAAGAGCACCGTAACAGCGATATGGCGCGGCGAGAAGCGCGCACAGTTCGCGCACAGCTATAAGCGGGTTGTGTCATGAAGCCCGAGACCGCGGACGAGCTGATCAGCATGGTGCGAGATCGGCGCCGCGCTTGCCCCGCACCGCCCGACTGGACCGAGGACGCCCTGGCGGGCCTCCGGACTCTGCGCGACGGACAAGCGAGCGACTTGCAAAAAACTGCAAGTGGAAAGCGATTCCACTTTGCTCCGGCCGATTTCTGCTGGCTTGTCGGGCCCGTTGGGCGGGCGCACCAACTCGATTTACCAAAAGCCGAGCTACGCGCCGTTTATGCTGCGTGGCTGGCACTACGCCAACCAGGGGTTCGGTGCCGTTCGGCTAGTTGGAAGGATACAACGCAGAAGGCAGTAGAGGAGGCCTTTCGCCGCTTTCGGCGGCAGCGGATAGCTCGGTTCTGCCCGGAACTTGCCAACCTGCTACGTGGCGTGTCGTTCGGCGAGGATGGCGCCTTGGTGCTTTTGGGCGATCCGCTGCTCGACGCCGTGCTGACGGATGACGATCTAGCGCTCGACGCGCGGGACCAAGAATGACCAGGGTTAGACCAATGCAAGATCCGACGTCTGCGGAATTGGTTCGGTCCGATGATGTGCATAGCGACTCATCAGTGACCGTGACACGCGCAACTCTCCGGAATTTGCAGGAACTCGATATAGTTCTGCCGTTGAATCGCTTTGTCTGTATTACCGGCTATTCTCTTACCGGCATGCATTCGCTGATCTACGATATCCTCTACGGCAACCTGCGCAGGCTAGTCGGGCGTCAGAAGCGAAGAAAAATTCCCCTGCATGGCTGCAGGCGCATCGAGGGTTATGAATCTATTGAGCGAGTCATCGATATCGATCAAGCGCCCCTCAGGTCGACGAATCGTAGCTGTCTAGCGACTCACATTGGGATATCCCACGCCGTCCGCCGACTATTTTCTGGAACTGCCGCTGCGCAACAACGGGGCCTTTGCGCTAGGCACTTTTCGCTTATGGTGAATTGCCACCCCGCGGCGCCGCAAGTGCTCTACAACGGCAAGAGTATTCAGAATGTTCTGCGGATGACTGTCGATCAAGCTGTCGGGTTCTTCCATGGTCATCGGCGCATATGTGAGGCACTGGGTTGTCTTCAGGAGACGGGCCTTGGACAGCTTCGCTTGGGCAAACCGGCATCTGAGATATCAGGCGGTGAAGCGCAGCGAATCAAATTAGCGCGCGAACTCCTGGATTCGAGGGCGGCCAGCGGTCGGCGGACGCTCTACATCCTTGAGCACCCAACCGCTGGGCTACGTCGATTCGACAAGTTTACCGCGCCCCCGGAGTGGAGATTCATGACGCCCGACGCAGTGGACAAGCTGACGCAATCGCTGCGACGCCTTGTTGCAGCGGGCCACTCAGTGGTTGTTACGGAGAAGAATCTCCGCGTCGCCCGGGCGGCGGATTGGGTAATTGATACAGGCCTTAACGGCAAGGATAGCGGTGTGAAAGTGCGGACTGTGTACGCCGGCCCCTTTGAGAAAGTTGTGACCGAGGAGGGCAGCGAGATCGGGGCGTATTTCGGATACGTAGCACCGCAAGCGTAAACGTCGAACAGGCACAACCAAACCGTGGGTATTTTGTGGCTCGGTGGCCTTGGACTACATTGAGGTATGGAACGCCACTCGCTAGGAGAGAAGACAATGAATGCCATATCGTCCGACGCCGTGCGTAAGCTGCTGAGCGAGGCGCGCGCCAAACTCGCCGACCTGAAACAGGAGAGCGCGGCCTGCACGCGCCAAGCCGCGCACGGCGATGAGGATGCGACACAGCGGCAGCACGCGCTGTTCCTCGAGGTCCCGGGCACCGAGCGGCATATCGAACAGCTCGAACGCGACCTGGCGGAGGTCGAACAGACCGAGGCCAAGCAGGCGGCCGAGCGGCGCCATCTGGCGCGACGCGCGGGTGTCACAACCGCGATTGGGCAGCAGCTTGACGACGTATTGAAGTCTGCAGCAGCTGCCGATGGGGCGGCGCTCGCGTTGCAGGCGACGCTAGACGAATTTGCAGAACGCGCGGCTCTGTTTAAGCAGACGTTGTCATCGCATGGCTTTTACGATCACAAGAGCCAACAGAAGCGGCGCTTGCCCTTCGACTTCGAACAACGCCTCGTGGCTAATTTGGACCTGGCCATGGGTCATCATTTCGCGGGCCTACAGCGCCGCCCATGGCTGCGGTTCCTTGATCTCTCACCAGAGTACATGCGTTTTAAGCTGACTGCAGAGCAGTCTGTAGGGATGGTGATCGATCGCATCCGCGCTGCGGTTCGCACACACCTGCCGGAATTCCCGATCCTGCCCGAAGGCAAGCAGAAACGAGAGACAAGGAAGGTGTGACATGGCCACCGCGAAAGAGATCGGGGAGATCCCAGCGTTCCGCACGGAGCTGAGCGCGGGCGGCACGATGCAGACGTTTTGGTGCCCATGGTGTCGGATGAACCATACACACGGCGCGGAAGCGGGCCACCGTTCCGCCCATTGCGAGACGGGCCCGTTTCGGGAAAGCGGCTATTTTCTGCTTCCGCCCGGCGAGAGTGCCCCCAAGCGCCATTCATACCAGGAGCGGCGTCAGCAGCTAACAGCGGGGTGTCACTCCTGACAGGGCCCATGCCCTAGTCATCGGTTCGGCTCCAACAACGAGGAGAACGCAAATATGGGTATTCGTGTCAGGGCAGTGGCCAAAGGCCTGTACGGTGATCCGAAAGCCGGCGAGCCCCAGTATCGTGAAGAAAATGACGAGTTCGAGATCAAGCGGATCGAGGACATCGGCTCATGGATGCAGGTGCTTGACGATCCGAAGGCCGAGGCCAAAGCAAGAGCAATCCTGGGTGA
>JARRNI010000663.1:0-3437 GCA_037385125.1 Pseudolabrys sp. | reverse complement strand
GTTCTAAACACAGGCCGACCCTGTCGCCCCGAGCTACTCCCAGGATCGATATATGACGGGCCAATTGATTGGCGCGACGATTGAGAGCGTCATAGCTGATCCACGACTGGTTATCGCTGACGGCGATCGCTGACGGTATGCCCCTTACCTGCGCCTCAAACAGGGATTGCATGCCCGTCGTGTGCGGAAAGTCGGTGGCGGTAGCGTTCCAGCGTCTCAATTGCGCTTGCTCCTCGTCGCTCAAAAGCCGCACGCGGGCGATGCTTTGTTCCGGCTCGTTAACGACGGCCTTCAGCAATGTCAGATAATGACCAGCCATGCGCTCTACGGATGGGTCGAGGAACAGGTCGGTGGCATAGTTGAAGGTGGCGCGCAGACTCCCGGTGCGTTCCGTTACGAAGAGCGTCAGGTCGAACTTTGCCTTGGCTATGCCGATATCCTGGCTATTGACGTCCAGTCCCTCCATTTTGGGCAGCACCGGGTCGTTGTTCTCTAGGGAGAACATCACTTGAAAGATCGGGTTGCGGCTCATGTCGCGCTGTGGCGTCAAAGCCTCTACCAATTTTTCGAAGGGCAGTTCCTGATGGCTGAAAACACCGATCGTAGTGTCGCGTACTTGGACCAGCAGTTGACGAAAGCTAAGCTCCGGCGAAAAACGGCAGCGAATCACCAGGCTGTTGACGAAAAATCCGATTAACCCCTCGAGTTCGGGTTGAGTGCGGCCGGCGATCGGTATGCCGACCAATATGTCATCCTGACCGCAGTAACGGTGCAGCAATAGCTGATAGGCGGCCAACATTACCATGAACAGGGTGGCGTTTTCCCGCTGGGCCACGGTTTTTAAAGCTTCGCAGAGTTCGGGCGGCAGATCGATGTGACGGCGAGCGCCCCGAAAGCTTTGTATCGCAGGCCGTGGTTTATCGACGGGCAGTTCCAATATCTGGGGAGCGCCGTTGAGTTGTTGTTCCCAGTACGCCAGTTGCTGCAGCAGTGCCGCGTCTTGCTGTCGCTGCCAGACGGCATAATCGAGATATTGCACCTGCGGTTGCGGCAGGGAGGGAGTTTGCCCGCGGCAGAAGTCGTTGTACAGCGTACCCAGTTCCCGATTGAGGACGGCGATAGACCAGCCGTCCGAGATAATGTGATGCATGGTGATCTGCAGGACGTGGTGACCGGGCGCCAGCCGGAACAGCTTCGCCCGCAGCAGCGGCCCCGTCGCCAAATCAAAGGGTAGGGCCGCATCCCCATCGATCATGCGCTGCAGCTCATCGTTTCGGATCGCGTGATCGCGCAGGTCCACTATTGGTACTTCGATGATCAACTCGGGCGCGATGCGCTGCACACCTTCGTCCTCCCTTTTTTCGAAGGTGGTGCGTAATGCTTCGTGGCGAGCTACGATTGCATTAAGGGTGTCGCAAAGCGCCGGGATATTGAGCGGGCCCTCAATATGCAGCAGATACGGCAGGTTGTAGTCGGCCTTGCCCGGGTGGAGTTGATCGAGAAACCACAGGCGCTGTTGCGCGAAGGATAGGGGCGCCGTGGTGCGCTGTTGCTGGTGCGGTATGACCGCTCCGGTGTTGGATTCGTCCTTGCTCACTTGCGCATTGATAGCCAGCTCTAGCAAAGCCCGCTTGGCGGGTGACAGATTGGCGATACGGGAGGTTAAGTCCATTAGTTCTCATCTCTTCTGCGCAAATTGGCGTTTAGGATGGCGTTGCATTCTTGAATGCCGAGGCTGTCCGGCAGTTTTCCATCTCCCTGTCTGAGATGCGCCATGGCCGTCTCGATGCTCTCCTGGGCGGCGAACAGGCATGGCGTACTGTAATTGACCAGAGAAACACCCGCCGCCTGTAGTTCGCCGAGGGTATAAGGCGGCGACTTCCCGCCAGCGATCTGATTGAACATCACGGGTACATCGAGATCAGCGCCTAAGCGCTTCAGCAACTGCAAATCACGCAGACCATCGATTAAGACGGCATCCGCACCGGCATCGGCGTAGGCATGAACGCGATGCACGATGTCATCATCTTCTACGGCATCGGTCCGGGCGACGACGAACATGCCCTTGCGTACGGCCAGTACCTTCTCCAGCTTGATGAGATATTGATTTGGCTCGAGAAGTTGCTTGCCGTCAAGGTGGCCGCAGCGGCGGGGGCGTAGCTGGTCTTCCATGATTACACCCGATGCTCCCGCGTTTTTGAGGAGCGAAACGACATGGGCGGCGTTTTCCGCATCTCCATAACCATCGTCGATATCGACCATGATGTGATGTCGTGGCAGCACCGCACGCACCCGCTGGCAGAAGGCGACGATGTCGGGCCAGGCAATGAAGCCGATATCCGGCAGGCCGTAGAAGCTTGCGGCGAAACTGAACCCGCTGACGAACAGACCGTCGAAATGTTTGGCCGCGAGTGTGGCGGAAAAGACATCATAGACGCCCACGAACGGCATTATTTCCCGACTTTGTAGCTCAGTGCGCAACAGTTCTCCGTAATCGTCCCACCTCATCGGGTCTTATCCTTTCTCATTTCCGCGCGCAACTCGATGACCTCCGCGTCCGACATTCCTTAAATATTGTCCAAAAATCCGGCTAGATCAATGATCGGCAGTCTTTTGGTGATGGTTAATACGACTGTTTGCGTCAAGGCGGCGAGGACCGGGCTTTTTCCGTCGGCGCGGTAAGTCAGGTCCGCGTCCGGATTAATCATGGATATGTTATCGACCTGCCAAAACTTTAGAATAGTGAGCCTTTGCGTTCACGAAAAGCGTGCGCGCGCTTATTCCGATTTTCCCTTCAGCATCCGCTCCGCGTCTGCATCGCTAATGTTTTCCAGTTGCGCTAGAATATCCATCAGCGCTGTGTCGGCGACGGACTGCGTTTTGTTCTTTACGATTGCTTGTGCTAGGCCTTCGATAGTGGGATTTTCGAACAGCTCGCGCAGCGGCAGCTGAATGCCGAACTCACGATTAATGCGGGCCATGACGCGAATGGCTAGCAGCGAATGGCCACCCAACTCGAAGAAATTGTCATGTACGCCGGGCCGCGGAACCGACAGGGTCTGCGCCCAAATTGCAGCCACTCGAATTTCGTAAGGAGTACGGGGTGCAATGAATTCTGTGGCTTGCCAACGATCTCGCACGGGAGCCGGCAACGCTTTGCGATCGATCTTACCGCTGCTGGTGAGCGGGAAGGCGTCGATCAGGATGATATCGGCTGGCACCATGTAATCCGGGAGATTGGTCTTGAGGATGCGCATCAGGCCGGGGATTTCGATGCCGTCGCTCGTGGGTATGACATAGGCGGACAGGCGTTGGTCGCCCGGGACGTCTTCGCGCATGATCACGACACAGTCTTTCACCGTGGCCTGGCGCCGGAGTGCTGCTTCGATTTCGCCCGGTTCGATGCGGAAGCCCCGCAGCTTGATCTGGAAATCGAC
>JARRNI010000662.1:0-2914 GCA_037385125.1 Pseudolabrys sp. | reverse complement strand
ACGGCGCTAATGCACCAGATTGAC
Organism: Pseudolabrys sp.; assembly: GCA_037385125.1. Taxonomy (GTDB): domain Bacteria; phylum Pseudomonadota; class Alphaproteobacteria; order Rhizobiales; family Xanthobacteraceae; genus Pseudolabrys. The sequence continues at coordinate 2,890 of JARRNI010000662.1, read as the reverse complement.
CGTGACGTTCTTGCGCTGGGTGTAGCTGTCCAGCAGGCCTTCCAGCGAGAACTCGCGGCCAATGCCGCTTTGCTTGTAGCCGCCATAGGAGTGCCCGGGATACTGGCCGAGACCCTGGTTGACCTGCACCCAGCCGGACTCGATGGCATGCGCGGTGCGTAAAGCCCGCCCGATGTCGTGCGTCCAGACGTAGGCCGCGAGGCCGTAATGGCTGTTGTTGGCCATGCGGATCGCGTCCTCCTCGTCGCTCCAGGGAATGGCGACCAGCACGGGCCCGAAGATCTCCTCGCGCGCCAGCCGCCAGTCGTTCGATGCGTCGGCGAAGATGGTCGGCACGGTGTAATAGCCTTCGCTCAGCGGCCCTTCCTTGGGCGGCAGCCCGCCCATCACCACGCGCGCGTCCTTGCGCTTCAATCCTTCGTCGACATAGCCGCACACCTTCTTGAATTGCTTCTCGTTGATGACGGTGCCGATGTCGCTCGCCTCGTCGAGCGGATCGCCGAGCTTGAGCTTCTCCACTTTCTTCGTCAGCGCATCGAGGAAGGGATCGAAGATGCCGCGGTGCAGGAACAGGCGCGAGCCGGCGGTGCAGGACTGGCTTTGCCGGGTGAAGCGCATGGCGGCGATGATGCCGTCGACCACCCAGTCTTCGTTGGCGTCGGGGAAGACGATCGACGGGCTCTTGCCGCCGAGCTCGAGCGACACAGGCACGATGCGGTCGGAGGCCGCCCGCATGATCGACTTGCCGACTTCGGTCGAGCCGGTGAAGGAGAGCTTGGCGACGGTCGGATGGTTGGCGAGGGGCGCGCCGCATTCCTCGCCCAATCCGGTCAGCACGTTGAGCACGCCCGGCGGCAGGAACTCCTGGCAGACCTCGGCGAGCAGCAGCACGCAGAGCGGCGCATCCTCCGCCGCCTTCAGCACCAGCGTGTTGCCGGCGATGAGCGCGGGCGCGATCTTGATTGCCGACAGGATCGCCGGCGCATTCCACGGCACGATGGCGCCGACCACGCCAAGCGGCTCGCGCCGGGTGTAGCTCAACACGTGCTCGCCGAAAGGAATGGTCTCGCCTTTCAGCTCGCCGCCCAGGCCGCCATAGTAGCGCAGCATGTCAACCGTGCCGCCGGCCTCGGGCCGCGCCTGGGTGCGCAGGGCGTTGCCGGTCTCGTGCGCGATCACGCGCGCCAGCTCCTCGACGCGGGCCTCGAGCGCATCGGCTATCTTCAAGAACAGCTTGCCGCGCTCGCGCGGCGGCACGCGCGACCAGGCCGGACAGGCCTCGGCCGCGGCCTTGACGGCGCGATCGACGTCCTCAGCCCGCCCGCGCGGGATTTCGGCGATCGGCTTGCGATGCGCCGGGTCCTCGACCAGCAGCACCTCGCCGGCGGCGCTGTCGACCCACTGGCCGCCGATCAGCATCTGGGCCTTTTTGAGCGCCGTTTCGCCGCGCGTTTTCGTGACAGCCGTCATGATCGCCTCCATCGCTCGCCGTTCCACCCCAGTCGGGGCGCGCATACGACGTCATGATGGGATAAGTCAAACCGCCGCGAAAGGGGCGCAACGCGAATTCTGGCGGTCGATACGAGCGTCCCGCAATGACGCGCCAGAGGTTATGCCGCCTCGAGCACGACGTTGATGAGGCCGATCCGCTGCTCCTGGATGCCGCGCAGCAGGTTCCGCGTCATGATCGGGAAATCGCCGCCCATCAGGACATGGACGCCGAGCGGCGGCAATGCGCCGGTCTCGATGGCTTTGGCGCGCGCCTGATACTGCGCCAGCGCCTCCGCCGTGGAATCGTGCCAGTGCAGCACGCGGAAGCCGGCCCCCTCGAGCAGGTCGCGGGTATCTTGCGGCGTCACCAGAAAGCTGATCGCCGCCGCGCGGGCCCACGGCGCCGGAAAGTACGGTTCGCCGCCCGGCCCGCCGGCAACATCCTGGATTGCCAGCCGGCCGCCCTTTTTCAGCACGCGGCGCATCTCATCATAGAGACGCTGACGGTTTGCGATATTCATTGCCGCGTTCTGCGACCAGACCAGATCGAAGCTCGCCTCGGCAAACGGCAGGTCCAGCGCATCGCCCTGCCGATAGCTCACCTTGCCGGACAGGCCGACGCGCTGCGCCAGCATTTCGGCGACTTCGACATATTCGGCGGTCAGGTCGATGCCGGTCACCGTGCAGCCGAAGGTGCCGGAGAGATAGCGCGACGGCCCGCCGATGCCGCAACCGACATCGAGTACGCGCTGCGCGGGCTTGACCTCGGCCATTTGCGCCAGCCGCGCGGTCGCGTTGCGACCGCCAGTGTGGAACTCATCGACCGGGGCAAGATCATCGGTCGTCAGGCGGTCGATGTCCTTATTGGCCGCCTGCAGCGCCGCCAGGATCGTCTCGGCGAGACCACCCTTGCCGTAATGATCGGCCACGGCTTGCGTCGAAAGAGGCATTCCGGCACCTCCGCGAAAGCGCGTCCGCAGACTAGCGCGGAACGGACCGCTTCGCGACCCCTGCCGTCAGGCGAAATCCAATATCACCGCCTTCACCGCCCCGCGGCTGCGCTTGCAATTTGCCCAGCCCGTCTACACAGTGGCGCGTAACCGGTGCATTTCAAAAATAGATATGACCAGTAAGACAGACATGATCGCCATACTCGACGGCCTTGCCGATGCATTCACTGCCCACGACATCGACAAGAGCATGACCTATTTTGAGGACGACTGCGTTCTCGACATGCCGCGCGGTCCCGACCCGCACGGCAGCCGTTACAAAGTACTCGATAACGTTCGCCGCGGCCTGCTCACCCGATTTGAAACGACTCCGGATGTTCATTACGGAAATGTCGAGCACTTCGTCGACGGCGATACAGGCATATCGAAATGGCTGTTGACCGGGACCA
>JARRNI010000661.1:0-2918 GCA_037385125.1 Pseudolabrys sp. | reverse complement strand
ATCTCGGCATCCAGCTCCTCGTGCGGCACCACGGCGTTGACCAGCCCGAAGGAGAGCGCTTCCTTCGCCGGATAGCGCCGGCACAGGTACCAGATCTCGCGCGCCTTCTTTTCTCCCACCACGCGGGCGAGATAGGCGGTGCCGAAACCGGGATCGACCGAGCCGACCTTGGGGCCGACCTGGCCGAACGCGGCCTTCTCCGAGGCGATTGTGAGATCGCAGATGGTGGCGAGCACGTTGCCGCCGCCGATGGCGTAACCCTGCACGCGGGCGATCACGGGCTTCGGCACGTCGCGGATCACCGAGTGCAGCTCTTCCACCGGCAGCCCGATCGTGCCGCGGCCGTCATACTGGCCTTCGTGCGCCGACTGGTCGCCGCCGGTGCAGAAGGCCTTGTCGCCGGCGCCGCTCAGCACGATCACGCCGACCGACTTGTCCCAGCCGGCGCGGTTGAAGGCGTGGATCAGCTCCTCGCAGGTCTGTCCGCGAAACGCGTTCATCTTCGAGGGTCGGTTGATCGTGATGCGGGCGATGCCGTCCTTGCTGTCGAACAGGATGTCTTCGTAGCTCATGGTGTTATGCCTTCGATTCATCCGGCCATGCTGAGACCGCCCGACACGCTCAGCACCTGGCCGGTCACGAACGCGGCGTCGTCGCTGGCGAAAAAGCAGATGGCGCCGGGCAGATCATCCGGCTCGCCGAGACGGCCGAGTGGAATGGCGCGGCGGAACGCCTCGTCGAGCTTGTCCGGGTTGCGTGCCCCCTTCTTGTAGTCCGCGTAGAGCTTGGTGTTAACGACGCCGGGGCAGACCACGTTGACCCTGATGCCGTTGCGCGCGTGCTCGCGCGCAATGGTCTTGGAAAAGCCGATGAGGCCGGCCTTGCAGGCAGCGTAGACCGCCTCGCCCGAGGAGCCGACGCGCGCCGCGTCGGAAGAGACGTTGACGATGCGCCCGCTCTTGCGCTCCGCCATGCCCGGCAGGGCGACGTGGTGCATGTTGAGCGGGCCGGTGAGATTAATGCTGATGAGCTTGTCCCAGTCGGCGGGCGCCGTGTCGACGAAGGGCTTGAACACGTCCCAGCCGGCATTGTTGACCAGCACGTCGAGCGGCCCGAAGGCGGCCTCGGCCTCGCGCACGGCGCGTCGGCAATCGTCATGCTTGGCGATGTCGCAGGCGAAGGCCTGCGCCTTGCCGCCGGCCTTGCCGATCGCTTCGGCCACACTCGCCGCCGCCGCGTGATCGATGTCGAAAACGGCGACTTTGGCGCCTACTTCGGCGAAGCGGCGGCAGGTGGCGCCGCCGATACCGCCGCCGCCGCCGGTGACGATCACGACCCTGTCCTTCAGTCCCCGCACGCTCTGCAATCCTCGCTGGCAGATACAATAATGCTATGCTATATATTCGGATGAAGCAATAGCTTGATATATTTCCATGCCCATCATCTCTCAGCGCAAGCCCTCGGCCGCCTCCGATCGCGAGGACGAAGGCCGCTTCGACATCGCCAACCGTCTGTTTTTCCGGCTCTATCAGGCCTCCAACCTGATGCATAAGACCGGCTCGCGCTGGGTGGCCGAATTCAACACCACCACCCAGCAGTGGGCGGTGCTGGGCGCGCTGTCGCGGCCGGCGGTGCGCGAGCGCGGCATGACGGTGAAGGAACTGATCGCATTCCTGCTGCTCAGCCGGCAGAACCTGACCGCGGTGCTCAACCGGCTGGAGCGCTCGGGCCTGATCGAGCGCACGCGTGCAGCCGAGGACGGGCGCGCCCGCCGCATCCGGGTGACCGCGCAAGGCTCGCGCACCTGGGCCCGCATGCTGGCCAGGATCGAAGAATACTACGGCGCCGCGCTGGACGGCTTCACCACCGAGGAATGCCTGACGCTGTTCCGGCTGCTCGACCGTTTGAAGTCGCGGCTCGCGACGCTTTGACGCTCGCGTGGAGGACGACGCGCTGCCATCCGTCAACGCAAGTCGGCATGATAGCCTTGCGCGATTTTCATGACACGACGACCGGACGCCGCTCGCCGGCGCTGTCGTGTGGAGTCCTCGACTCTGTATATGCGCGCGTTTCACGGCGACAGAAGGCACAAAATGAAATGAATCGTTGCAGGTCCGGATGATCAAGCGGAGTCGAACAGCTCCACTTGATCATTTGGCTGGCCGCATCGTGCGGCATTTGCGACCATCGTGATCGCGGAACTAAATTTTTTATGCTGCATTGCCACAACGAGTATTTCGATGTGTCTTCACATTTCCTGTGACAGAGCAGCCTGGAATTCTCGCCTGAAATAACCAGCGTGTTGAAACCTACCGCGGGCGTGACTCGAAACGCGTTGACGACGCGATCGAGCCAAAGAGGAGCGTTGGCTGAAAACGCGCTTAATATGTCAGCCCCTCTTGGTTCACGATGTCGCCACTTAATAAGAAACTGCGCCGCGCCGCACTGAGTCTCCTTGTCATCAGCCCGCTGCTCCTGTTGTCCGGTTGCAGCTTGCGCCAGGTGCCGGTGCTCTACACCGGCGGTCCGATCGCCGCGACCGAGCGTGACCTTCTGTTCGTTGCGATCGGCCTGATGTTGATTGTGGTCGTCCCGGTCTTTGTGATGGCCGCGTATTTTACCTGGCACTACCGCGCGACCAACACGGGCGCGCGCTATATGCCGGAGTGGGCGTCCTCCCTGTGGATCGAGGCGGTGATGTGGCTCGTACCGATCGCGATCGTCGGTGTGCTCAGCGCGATGGTCTTCACCTATTCGCAGAAGCTGGATCCCTACCGGCCGATCGCGTCGAACAAGCCGCCGCTTGATGTCGAGGCGATCTCGCTCGATTGGAAGTGGGTCTTCATCTATCCCAAGCAGCACATCGCGACGGTCAACGAACTGGTCATTCCGACCGGAAGGCCGGTCAGCATGAAGCT
>JARRNI010000660.1:0-2923 GCA_037385125.1 Pseudolabrys sp. | reverse complement strand
CGAATACCGAAAGCTCGTTGTGCAGCGCTACCGTCTCGACCATCACGAGCTCGGGGTGGACGGCCATGCCTTCGCCGAGGCGCTGCCGCGCGCGGTCCGTCACATGGAGGGGCCGGTGCCGCACGGCGGCTGCGTCACGCTTATGCTGCTGTGCGACCGCTTGCGCTCGACCTCGAAGGTCGTGCTGACCGGCGAGGGCGCCGACGAGATGTTCGGTGGCTATTTGCGCTACGCGAACTGGCGCAAACTGGCTTGGCAGGATCATATCGCCCAATGGCTGCCGCCGTCGCTGCTGCCGCCGGTATGGCCGTTCCTGGGCGTGCGCCGGCGTGGCGGTTTTGATGCCGCGGTCTACTCGTCGATTTACCACGACTTCCCCAATATGCACCGTCTGTTCCCTGGGCTTGTTCCGCGGCCGGGCGCGCGAGAAGTGGCGAGCAAACGGTTCTCCGATTTCCGTGACCGGCTCTTTGCCTCTGACCAGATCGGTTACCTGGAATCGCTGCTGGTGCGGCAGGACAAGATGTCGATGGCCGCCTCGGTCGAGGCACGCGTGCCCTTCGTGCATCTGCCGCTGGCACGAGTGGTCAACCGGCTTCCGCGCGCTGTGCGCGCGCCGGGCGGCGTGACCAAGCCGCTTTTGAAACGCATCGCCGATAAATACCTCGACGGCCGGTTGATACACCGGCGCAAGATTGGCCTCTGGCTGCCCTATGACGAATGGCTCAGCGACGATCGCGGGCTCGGCCGCTATCTCGATTTTCTCAGCGCACCGGACGGTCGCTTGCGCGGCTACGCCAAAGCCGGCGCCCTTGACCAGGTCGTCGACCGGTTCCGTCGTGGTGATCGCGCTGAGTTGCCGTCCATGTTGACGCTGGTCAAGGTGGAAATGTGACTTCGCAGTATTGGCGAACGCGGAGAGACCGCCTCGGCGAAACAAGACACCTATCAATCCGCATGACTGTGCAAGACACGACCACGGCCAAGCCCCGGGTTGTCGACGTGGCAATCGACGAATCTTTTGGCTGGAAGCGCCACACGAGCGGCAACGTGACTGTATGGTTCAAAGGCTGGATTGACGGTCTGAACGGCGCCGGCCTTGCTGCCAAGTTCGCAGGAGAACCACGCCCGACGCCCGGGCAAATTAATGCCTGGCTGCGCGGGATCGACGGTCATTTTGCGTTCGTTGCCACCGGGCAGGATTGGACCGTGGCCGCGGTTGACTGGATTCGCAGCATTCCCCTGGCCGCCTGTCGCGTTAGGGGCAGCTGGACCATCGACGCCCAGCCCGAGCGTTTGCGGCGCGCGGCCGGGCTCGGCGCGCGCGAGCACGATCCGGACGCAGTATTGGCGATCGCCATGGCAGGCTACGCCATCGATCACGCCGCGCTATACCGCGGGATCGAGCTGCTGGCGCCGGGCGAACTATTCTGGATCGGGCCGGACGGCGAGGGTACCCGTCACCGTTACTATATCTATAGGCCCTGGCAGATCCGCGATGGCGATCCCGCCGCACGCGAGACGGAGCTCGCCGATATTACGCTGGCTATCATGCGGCGAACCTTGGCGTCACTCGACGGCCGCCCGCTGGCGGTGCCGCTCAGCGCCGGTCGAGATTCGCGGCTGGTTGCCAGCACAGCCCGCCATCTTGGCTACGACAACGTCATCTGTTTCAGCTACGGCCGTTCCGGCAACTTCGAAGCCGAGGCCGCCCGGGCAATCGCTGACAAGCTCGGCTATCCTTGGCACTTCGTGCCGGCGACTATCACACGGCAGCGGGCATTTTTTGCGAGCGACGACTACCACCGTTATCTCGCCTTCGCCGACAGCGGCGCGTCGGTGCCCTTCGTGCAGGATATGGGGCCACTGATCCAGCTCAAGCGGAGCGGCGCCATTCCCGACGACGCGGTGATCATCAATGGCAATTCCGGCGACTTCATTACGGGAAACCATATCGTGCCCACTTTGCGTCGGGTGCCCGTCGGGCTCGACGAGGAGCAGCGCCTGCAACGAATTACGGATGCGCTGGTCGCCAAACATTTTTCTCTTTGGCAATCGTTGCTGACGCCGAAAAACCGCAAGCGCATCTCGGTATTGCTGCGCGGGTCGCTGCGGCGCGCCGGTGCGACACTCGGCAATCCGGCTTGCGATCATGGTCTTTACGAATACGCCGAGTTTCAGGACCGCCAGTGCAAATATGTAGTCACGGGCCAGCGCATCTACGAATACCTCGGTCACGCTTGGCGCTTGCCGCTGTGGGACAACGCTTATCTGCGCTTCTGGGAAGGTGTGCCGCTCGAAGATAAAACAAGCCAGAAACTCTACGCCCGCATGCTGGAGAAGACGAATTGGGGCGGTGTCTGGCGCGATGTGCCGGTCAACCGCAAAACGGTGCGTCCGCGCTGGCTCATTCCACTACGCCTGTTCGCCATGGCAATGCATGCACCGCTTGGACGCGAGCGCTGGCACCGCTTCGAGCGTCATTATTTGCAATATTGGATGGAAGGCACTTGCAGCGCCGCCTGCGTACCCTATAGACGGGTGTGGCGCGATCGGCGCGGTGCCCGCAACAGCGTCGCTTGGCTTACGGAGCACTATCTGGTGCGGCACGGTCTCGATCTGAACAGTCTGCCCTATGACTAAGATTTTGGACGAACCGGAACGCGTGCGGGTCCTGTGCCTGTCGCGCCTGTTCAGCGGACTCAAGTCCGCACTTGCGGCCGACAAGTGGGAACCGGCCGGCGTGCCTGCGATCTGCCGTCTGATCGAGGGCCTCGCTGCAGATCGAGAAGTCGATCTTCAGACGGTCTTTTGCCTGAAGGAGCCGGATACGCGTTTTACGCAAGTATCCAGGCGGACCCTTGCGCCCATCGGCGAGAGGATCGTCCTGCCGTACCAAACCTGGTTTGGACTGTGTCGACGG
>JARRNI010000659.1:0-3697 GCA_037385125.1 Pseudolabrys sp. | reverse complement strand
CGGCTGCGCGTCTACGGCATCCTCAGCGCGCTGTTCTTCATGGCCTATGGCGTGCTCGCCGGCGTGATCTCGACCTTCCTGATGTATTTCATGCTGTTGCCCATCAACAGCTTTCGGCTGTTTCAGATTACCAAACTGCTCAAGAAGGCGCGCGTGGCGGTGAAGGGCGACCTGTCGATCGACTGGCTCAAGCCGTTCATGCGCGCACGCAACTACAAGCATGGCGACGTGCTGTTCCACAAGGGCGACGTGGCGCACGAGATGTATCTCATCGTCTCGGGCAAGTTCCTGGTCAAGGAGATCGGCGTCGAATTGGAGCCCGGCCGCCTGCTGGGCGAGCTCGGCTTCGTCACCCCCAACAACAAGCGCACGCAGAGCGTCGAATGCATCGAGGACGGCTCGGTCATGGCGATCACGTATGACCGCCTGCTCGAGGTCTATTTCGAATATCCGGACTTCGGCTATTTCTTCCTGCGCCTGTCGAGCGAGCGCCTGCTGCAGAACATCGCCCGCCTGGAAGCGACCGTCGAGCAGTACAAGGCGCAGGTGGCCCAGCTGCAGGCCGCGGCCCCGGCGAGCGCGCCCTGACCGGGGGGCGCCCGGCCGCCAAATCGTGCCGATGGGGGCGGAAAAACGCGAAAATTCGCGGCCTGCCGGGCGCCGTGCAGGGAGCATCCGGCCGCGGTTTCCGTTAGCATCGGCCCATGTGATTCGCCGTAATCGCGACCAAACAGCAAGGGCAGGTGGGTCATGAGGCAGATCATCACGGTAGGCGGTACATTGGCATTTGAGCGGGCGGCCCTCGACCATCGTCGACGCCGATCCGCAGCGCTCCGTCGCCCGGCTGGCGGCGCGTGAGAAGGCGCTCGGCGGCGTGAAGGTGGTGGAGGACGCCACCGAGAACGCCTGGCAGACCGCGCGCAACCTCGCCGCGACCGGGCCGATCATCATCGACACGCCCGGCTTCCGCTCGCTGGCCACGCTCGCCTGCATCGCCGCAGCCGACTTCCTGCTGGTTCCGGTCAAGGCCTCGCCGCTCGACATCGACCGCATGCTGGACACGCTCAATTCGCTGATCGAGGGCGAGGAGGGCGAGCGCCGCTTCTTCCGCTGCGTGCTGACGCAGACGACGCGCGATTCCGTCATCGCCAAGCACATCCGCAGCGAGCTGATCGAGGCCGGCTTCCCGGTGCTCGACAGCGAGCTGACCAACCGCGTCGCCTATGCCGAGGCCGGCCTGTGGGGCGCGACGCCGAGCCTGATCGACAGGAACTCGCCGGCCGCGCGCGAGATCGCGGCCGTCGCCGACGAGATCGATTCCCTTGTCGGCCTGCAACAGGCGGCCTGACCATGAACAAGAAGAAGCTGCCGAGGGCGATCCAGCCGGACGCTGGTGGGGCGGCAGCCGCAGCCTCCGCGGCGCCTGAAGCGGTCGCGTCGGAAGCGCCGCCGCGTCCACCAGGGGCGCGGGCCCGGCCGAAGGCGGAGGCAGAACACGCGACGGGGGCGGCGCGGCCTCACGAGGGAGCTTCGATCATGACCACAGAAGAAGCCGCAACGCCGGAGCAGCCGTCGGCCGACGAGCGCCGCGACACGGCCGAGAAGCTGGTGAAGCGCATGGCCTTGTGGTCGGGCGCGGCCGGCATGATCCCGGTTCCCTTCGTCGACATGGCGACGGTGGGCGGGGTGCAGATCCAGATGCTGCGCCGGCTGTCGCGCATCTACGACGTCCCGTTCTCGGAGAACCGCGGCAAGTCGCTGGTTGCCGCGCTGGCCGGCGCCACCATCCCGGCCACCAGCGGCCTGGGCGCCGCCAGCCTGCTGAAGGGCTTGCCGATCGCCGGCACCATCGTCGGCGCGCTCGCCATGCCCACGCTGTCGGCCGGCGCCACCTACGCCATCGGCATGGCCTTCATCCAGCATTTCGCCTCGGGCGGCACGCTGCTCGACTTCGAGCCGCCGGACTATCGCGAGTTCATCAAGGCGCAGAAGGAAAAGTACGAGGAGGAGCACGGAGGCAAGCCCGAGGCCGCGGGCGCCTGAGGGCGGCGGCGCCTGGCACGTGATCCCGAAAAGTGGGCACCGGTTTTCGGAAAAGATCATGCGCCCGCGAAATGTCAGGCAGGCGCAGTGATTCAATCTGAGCCGATCTCGCTCTAGGAACGACCGCCATGGGTGTTCTGCTCTGGATCGTCATCGTCGGCTTCGTCGCCGGCGGGATCGCGCGCCTGCTGATGCCCGGGCCCAACAGACCTAAGGGTTTCGTGGTCACCATCGTTCTCGGCGTCGCCGGCGCCCTGCTTGCGACTTTCGGCGGCCAGGCCGCCGGCTTGTACGGCCATCATCAAGGCGCCGGTTTCGTCGGCGCGCTGGTCATCCTCTTTATCTGGCACCGGCTGGTCGCCGCCAAGATCATCGAGGATCACGGGCTTTGAGCGTGCCGCTGATTCGAAAGCGGGCATGCGCGCCTTTCGGCGCGCGCCGTCCGTCCGCACGTTGCTTGCCACGAAGCCGAGAGGGACGCGGCCGCCGCGCTTTTTGTCAGCGCACGACTACCTTGGCGCCGATATGGGTGCGGTTGTAGAGGTCGATGGCGTCGGCGTTGGACATGCGGATGCAGCCCGACGACACTGCGGCACCGATCTTCCAAGGCTCGTTGGTGCCGTGGATGCGGTAGAGTGTGCCGCCCAGATAGAGCGCGCGCGCGCCGAGCGGATTGTCCGGGCCGCCCTTCATGTGGTGCGGCAGGTTGGGGAAGCGCCGCAATTCGCCCGGAGTCGGCGTCCAGTCGGGCCAGACCCGTTTGTTCGCGACGGTGGTAACGCCGGACCAGCCATAACCCTCGGCGCCGACGGCGATGCTGTAGCGGATCGCCCGGTTGTGGCCGAGGATATAATAAAGATAGCGGTGCGGCGTATCGACGATGATGGTGCCGGGCCGCTGGTGGCTCTTGTATGCCACCCGCTGGCGCGGCACCGAGCTGTAGAAAATGCCGAACGGCGTCGCAAGCGTCCACGGGTCGCGCCAACTGGTCCTGGGCTCCGCGCGCGGGGCGGAGTAGGCCGAGGCGTAGGCGTTGGTGGCAGTGCCGGCGGTGGAAGCGCAGCCGCCGAGCGCCAGCGCTGCAAGCATGAGAGTTGCTAGAACGCACGACGATTTCACGACGCCACAAGCCCCGCGTAAGCCGTTGTGATGACGCAGGGCGGTCACGGCTTCGAGCCTCGCCCTTGCGCTTATTGCATTGCAGTTGTCTACCCCACCGCCGCAAATCGGCTCTAGTGCGGAAAAGCCACACTCCCACAATATTGTGGTGCGCGCGCGACGGCCGCCGCGTCGGCGTCGTCGAAAAAAGCGTCGGCCGCAGCGTGGGTTGCCTGCGAAGTCATCGCTCCGCCTATAGCCATCCCTCGTGATGCTGTGGGGCTATTGTGCGCCGCACGCGCTTTTTAGTCTTGCGCCAGCGCCTGCACTTCCACCAGCACCGGCCCGAGCAGAATCTCCTCCAGGAGCGTCAGCGCGCGCGCCACCGTGGCTCCGTTCATGACCCGGTGGTCGTAGATGATGCGCACGTCGAGGGCGCCGTCCGTGCCCATAACGCCGTAATTGAGCAGGGTGGTGATCGGCGACAGCGGGTGCAGCGATTCGGCCTGGAGCGCGGAATAGACCGAAACCGCGAAGGTGCCGAAATAGTTGGCGC
>JARRNI010000658.1:0-2926 GCA_037385125.1 Pseudolabrys sp. | reverse complement strand
ACCAGCAGGAAGCGGATGCCCTTGTCGCCGGCCTGCACGGTGACTTCGTCGCCGCGGTCGAACAGAACCAGCGAGCGGTCGCCGACCGGCTCGCGCAGCAGGATTTCCTCGCCGTCGACTTGCTTCTCGTTCAGCACGCCAAACGGCTGCGAGGCATAAGCGAACTGGCCGTCGCCTTCGAACACATAGGCGAAGGCGTGGCGCTCGACCTCGACTTGAAGCGTCTTGCGTTTTCCCGCCGGCACGAACACGTCGAGGTAGCGCGGATCGGCGGCGACGCCGTCGACCGGCCCGCGCTTGCCCCAGAACTCGCCGCACACCACGCGCACGCGGGTACCGTCGTCGTCGACGACCTCGGGGATGGCGGCGGCTTCGACGTCCTGATAGCGCGGCGCCGTCATCTTGAGCGATGAGGGCAGGTTGGCCCAGAGCTGGAAGCCGTGCATGCGGCCGAGCGCATCACCCTGCGGCATTTCCTGATGCATGATGCCGCGCCCGGCGGTCATCCACTGCACGTCGCCCGAGCCGAGCGAGCCGCGATTGCCCAGACTGTCGCCGTGCTCGACCGTGCCGTTCAAAACGTAGGTGATGGTCTCGATGCCGCGGTGCGGATGCCAGGGGAAGCCGGCGAGATAGTCGCTCGGGCGGTCGTTGCGAAAATCGTCGAGCAGCAGGAAGGGATCGGTCTCGGCCGTGTCGCCGAAGCCGAAGGCGCGGCGCAGGCGCACGCCGGCGCCTTCGAGGGTGGGTTTCGACTGCACGACGCGTTTGACGGAGCGGATGGACATGGGATGTTTGCCTTTCGTCTTTGTCGGCGTGTCCCGGATGCGATGCAGCATGAGCGCGTAAGCGCGAAATAATGATGCATCGCTGATCCAGGACCCCGCTTGCACCGGGCTCCCGGGTCTGCAGCGCACCGCTCCACTTCGTTGCGCGCCGTGCTGCGCCCGGGACTCGAGCATGAGTACTACGCCGCCGCAGCGGCCGTTGGGGACTCGAACCGCCCCGCAAAGCCGGCGAAGTTATCGATGAAGGCCTTGAGGAACTGGCGCATGTTGTCGTCGGTGACCTTGCCTTCAGCGTCGATCAGTTCCGGCGTGAACCGAATATAGGTCTCGCCGCCGGCGACGTGCAGGCCCAGATTGCCCAGGATGGCGCGCAGGTGCTGCTGCACCACGGCGGTGGAGATGACGCCGCCGGAGGTGCCGATGACGGCGGCCGGCTTGTCCGGCCACGACGACTTGCCCCAGGGCCGCGCGCCCCAGTCGATGGCGTTCTTGAGCACCGCGGGGAGAGAACGGCTGTGCTCGGGGGTGACGAACAGCACCACGTCGGCGGCCTCGATCTCGCCCTTGAAGCGGGCGACCGGGGCCGGTACCGGCTGCTCCCGGTCCTGGTTGTACATGGGCAGGTCGTCGATCTGGACGAAATGGGCCTCGAAGGCACTGGTTCCGAGTTTAGTAAGCGCCTGAGCCAGCTTGCGGTTGATGGAGTCGCGGCGGTTGGATCCGACGACGACGGCGAGCTTGTGCTTGGCCATGGGGACCTCTATCTATTGCTGGTTACCATTTGATACCAAGGCTAGATAGATGACCAGGCAACGGGCGCAAGAAGGCACAAGGACGATACCCGGTAACCTGCATGTGGCCGAGGACTGCCGGGCGGTGAGCGAGGTGCTCTCGCGCGTCGGCGACAAGTGGACGGTGCTGGTGGTCTCCACCCTGGGCGACGGGCCGAAGCGCTTCAACGAGCTGCGCAAGGCGCTGGGCTCGATCTCGCAGCGCATGCTGACGCTCACCCTGCGCGGGCTCGAGCGCGACGGGCTGGTGACGCGCACCGTGTTTCCGAGCGTGCCGCCGAAGGTGGAATATGCGCTGACCAAGCTCGGCCGCTCGCTGCTCGAGCCGGTGAGCGAGCTCGGCCTGTGGGCGCGGCGCAACCGGGCGGCGATCCAGGGCGCGCGGGAGCGTTTCGACGCAAAGGAATAACGCGCTGATTGAGATGACGCGCGAACGTCGAGGTGCGCTTGAGGCCGCGTTTGATGACTGCTTAATACGCGGAAGCGGCAGCCGGGTACCTGCAGGCCGGAAATCGCACGTTCTGTGACCTTCATCACAGCGCAGTACCGATCGACGCTGCTTAACACCGTTACGCGCCGGCCTGTCGGCACGGCTCTCACCAACCGGACGTTATGATCATGGACTACCGATCGACAAACACGACCTTGGGCGAAAAGATCGTCGCCGGGGTTGGATTTCTGCTTCTCTCGACGGTCGTAGCCGCTGTCATGGTGGCTTCTCACCTGGCAGGTATCGCCTGAAGCGCCGCGGAGGCGTCTGCGTCTGGAAGTCCGCTGTGATGCGGCCCGCTTCGGACAGCGCCACGACTCCGATTGTCACTCCTATGATACGTTGCGCCGCGCTCAGGGGCTCAAGGCAGGAGATCGATTCTCCGACGGCACGGCCGATTGCTCCGGCCGGAACGCGCCCGGCGGGATCAGGCCCGGATCGACGTAAGCGAAGTAGAGCGCGTCGAGCTGCGCCCACAGCACATTGGTCTTGAAAGTGAGCGCATCGAGCGCGGCCTGCTGCTGCGCGGGCGTGCGCGCATGCTCTAATACATAGTTCAGCGCGAAATTGGCGTCGCGCGGCGCCTGGCTCAGCCGTTTGCGGAAATAGGCCACCAGGTCCGGCGTGACGAAATCATAATGCTCAAGCATGCCGGCAATGCGTTCGGCATGGATACCCGGCGCGAACAGCTCGGTCAGCGACGACGCGATGGCTTCCAGGGTCGGCCGCTCGTAGACAAAGCGGACATAGGCCTCGACGGCGAACTTGGTGGCCGGCAGGGCGCCCGCCTGCGAAATCACATAAGCGCGATCGAGCTTCAAACCCTCGGTCAGCTTGAGCCAGCGCTCGATGCCGCC
>JARRNI010000657.1:0-2927 GCA_037385125.1 Pseudolabrys sp. | reverse complement strand
CCGGCGTCGGAATCGTGCTGCTTTTGTCGATCGTCACCCGCAACCGCCGCCAGCTTCTGCTGGTGCTGACCAACCTGCCGTTCGCGCTGGTCGGCGGCGTGCTGGCGGTCTACGCCACCGGCGGCCGGCTGTCGCTCGGCGCGCTGGTCGGCTTCGTGACGCTGTTCGGCATCACGTTACGCAATTCGATCCTGATGATCGCCCACTACCAGCACCTGGTCGAGGAAGAGGGCGCAAGCTGGGGGCTGGCGACCGCGATCCGCGGCGCCGGCGACCGGCTGCTGCCGATCTTGATGACCTCCATCGTCACCGCGCTCGGCGTCACGCCGCTCGCCGTCGGCATGGGCGATCCCGGCCGCGAGATCGAAGGCCCCATGGCGGTCGTGATCCTGGGCGGCTTGCTGACCTCGATGATGCTCAACCTGCTGATCCTGCCGACGCTGGCGCTGCGCTACGGGCGGTTCGAGGCGCAAGAAATCACCGCCCAGCCGGTGGGCCAGACCCGATAGGTGCGGACAAAGCGCCGTGCTATCGTCTGCCGGACGGCGCCGGCGCAAACGAACCCGGGGAGGAGACCATGGCCGAGCAGAAATGGCAGATCAGCGGCGAATACATGGAAAGCTGCAATTGCGACTATCTCTGCCCCTGCATCTATACCAATCCGCAAGGGCAGGCGACGCTGGACAACTGCACGGCGGTGATGGCGTTCCGCATCGACAAGGGGCGGAGCGGCGACGTTAGCCTGGACGGCCTCACCTTCGCGCTGCTGATCCGCTCCGGCCGGGTGATGGCGGACGGCAATTGGGCCTTCGCCTGCGTGGTCGACGAACGCGCGGACGCGGCTCAGCGCGCTGCGCTGTCGGCGATCGTCAGCGGCGAGGCGGGCGGCACGCCGGGCATGATCCGCAGCGCGCTGGTCAGCGACTTCCGCGGCGTCGCGTTCAAGCCGATCGACTTCCGCATGGACGGGCTCAAGCGAATGGTGTCGATCCCGGACGTGCTGTCCTTCGAGATCGAGGGTGTGGCCTCGCGCAACCGCAGCGGCGAGCCGTTCTACATCGACAATACGGCGCACCCGGCCAACACGCGGCTGGCACTTGCGCGGGCGAAGCGGCTGAACGTGGAAGGCTTCGGGCTCGACCTCGCCATGGCGGGCAAGGGCAACAACGGACACTTTGCCCCCTTCGCCTGGGCGGCCTAGATGTCAACCAGCGAAACGCTGCCGCGCCTCATGCTGCGCGAACGCGTCATCATCCTGCTGGCGGTAACCGGCGTCACCGTACTGTCCTGGCTTTATTTGGTCGAGCTCTGGCGCGCCATGCCGGACATGTCGGCGGTGGCGAGCATGGCGATGCCGATGGCGCCGCGCTGGACGCCCTTAGCCTTCGCGCTGACCTTCGCCATGTGGGCGGTGATGATGGTCGGCATGATGCTGCCAAGCGCCGCGCCGATGATCCTGACATTCGCCGCGCTCAGCCGGCGTAAAGAACAGGCGCTGGAACGGGTAATGCCGGTGCTGCTGTTTGCATCCGGCTACCTGCTGGTGTGGACCGCGTTTTCGCTGTTCGCCACGCTGCTGCAATGGGCGCTCGACCGGCTGGGCCTCTTGTCGCCCATGCTCACCACCACCAACGCCCTCATCGGCGGCGCGCTGTTCCTGTTTGCCGGCGTGTATCAGCTCACCCCGGCGAAGGAGGCTTGCCTGCGCCACTGCCGCTCGCCCTTCGCCTTCCTGTTCAACCGCTGGCGCGACGGATTAAACGGTGCGCTCGGCATGGGGATCGAGCACGGGGCCTATTGCCTCGGCTGCTGCTGGCTCTTGATGGCGCTTCTGTTCGTGGTCGGCGTGATGAACTTGCTGTGGGTGGCGGCGATCACCCTGTTCGTGCTGGCTGAGAAGCTTTTGCGCGGCGGCGCCTGGATCGCGCGCATCAGCGGCGTGGTCATGGCCGGCTACGGGATTTGGCTGGTCGCACAGGTCTAGCGGCACGAGAGCGCAGGTGGCGCACGCAGTCCGTGGGAACTTTTCTGGGGCGAACATTTCCGTACGCGGCGATTATGCTGTCGTCGACGACGAGCAATTTTTAAATGCCACTGAGCGGTTGAACCCACCGGAGCAAAGCGGACGTCCTGCGAACTACCATTGTGTCTGCCCATGACCGATGCGGGCCTTCTCTTTCCGCACGACAGCGCACTTGATGCTTGTCTTGCCTTCGCGCTTGGCGCCGCGGGCCAAGTCTTAATCTTCCTCGAAATAATGATGCCTGGAACATCATTATTTAGTGTTGACACGGTGTTTTGAACGGTTCATCTATCGCCATCTTTCCCCGGTTTGTTGACTTTCCGCATGATCACCTCCGGCCAAATGCGGGCCGCACGGGCCTTGCTCGGCATTGACCAGCGTGAGCTGGCGCAGCGCGCCAGCCTGTCGCTGCCGACCATTCAGCGCATGGAAGCGAGCAAGGGCGTGGTTCGCGGCAACGTGGACTCGCTGATGAAACTGGTCGACGCACTGACCGCCAACGGCATCGAGCTGATCGGGGAGGGCGCGGCCAGCAGCAGTGGCGGGCGCGGGGTGCGGCTGAAATGATCGGTTACGCGCTCTATGGCGTCGCGGCGCTGATCGTCCTGGCGCCCGTCGCCGTGATGCTGGCGGCGTCGCCCCGCGCCACCGGCGTCGTCTATGGGACGAGCCTGCTGGTCACGCTGGCGCTGGCGGCAACCGGGCTGATGAGCTTGCTCGGTCAGACAAGTTCAGCCGTGGTCCTGCCGCTCGGCCTGCCCTGGCTGGGCGCGCATTTCCGCATTGACGCGCTTTCCGCCTTCTTTCTCGTGGTCGTCAATCTGGGTGGCGCGGCGGCGAGCCTCTACGCCGTCGGCTATGGCCGGCACGAACAAGCGCCGCAGCGCGTGCTGCCGTTCTATCC
>JARRNI010000656.1:0-2927 GCA_037385125.1 Pseudolabrys sp. | reverse complement strand
CCAGAAGGCTCGCTGCTGCCGGAGACTTACAAGTTCACGCGCGGCGAGACGCGCGAGCAGATGATCAAGCGCATGCAGCGGGCGCAGCAGCGCCTGGTCAAGGATATCTGGGCGCACCGCACCCCCGACCTGCCGCTCAAGTCGCCGGCGCAGCTGGTCACGCTAGCCTCCATCGTGGAAAAGGAGACCGGCAAGCCGGACGAGCGCTCACGCGTCGCCGCCGTATTCGTCAACCGGCTGCGCAAGAATATGCGGCTGCAATCGGACCCGACCATCATCTACGGCCTCACCGGCGGTAAGGGCTCGCTCGGCCGCCCGATCAAGAAGAGCGAGATCGAGCAGCCGACGCCCTACAACACCTATGTGATCAACGGCCTGCCGCCGGGCCCGATCGCCAATCCGGGCAAGGCCTCGCTGGAGGCGGCGGCCAATCCGGCGCGCACCAAGGATCTCTATTTCGTCGCCGACGGCACCGGCGGCCACGTGTTCTCGGAGACCTATGCGCAGCACCAGAAGAACGTGGCGCATCTGCGCGAGATCGAGCACGCCAAGGCGCAGGCGCACGAGGCGGAAAGCCCGGCCGCCGACAAGGACAAGGCCGGCAAGGACAAGAAGGACGCGGCGAAGCCGTAGCGCGGCCGACCTGGCTTTCCCGTGCGCGGGGTGCGGGCGGGCCGCGGCCTTGTGATGGCGCATCCGCGCCGTTAATGTCCCGGCGCTTTCGAAAGTTACCGACCCGAGAGACGCTCACCCATGGCCCTGTCGAGCATGACCGGCTTCGCGCGCGGTCATGGCATATCCGGCCCCTATGCCTGGAGCTGGGAGATCAAGTCGGTCAACGCCAAGGGCCTCGACCTGCGCCTGCGCCTGCCGCCGGGCTGGGACGCCATCGAGGTGGCGGCGCGCAAGCGCGCGAGCGAAGAGCTCGCCCGCGGCACCGTCTATGCCAATCTCACCGTCGAGCGCAGGGGCGTGGCGCCCACGGTCAAGATCAACGAGCCGGTGCTGGCCGCGGTGCTGGCGACGATCGAGAGCCTCGCGTCCAAGGTGGAGGCGGCGCCGCCCACCCTCGACGGCATTCTCGCGCTCAAGGGCGTGATGGAGGTGGCCGAGCAGGACGAGCGCGAGGACGAGCGCCAGGCGGCCGAAGCGGCCGTTGCCGCCAGCTTCGATAAGGCGCTCGCCGATCTTGCCGCCATGCGGCGCGCGGAGGGGGCGACCCTCGGCGGCCTCTTGTCGGCGCGGCTCGACGAGATCGCCGCGCTCACCGCGCGCGCGGAAGCCTGCCCCGGGCGCAAGGCGGAGGCGGTCAAGGCGCGGCTCGTCGAGCAGGTCAACAATCTGCTCGCCGCCTCGCAGCGCTTCGATTCCGACCGCCTGCACCAGGAGGCGATCATGCTCGCCGCCAAGGCCGACATCCGCGAGGAGCTCGACCGGCTCGCCTCGCATGTCGCGCAGGCGCAGAAGCTCCTGGGTGAGGGCGGCCCGGCCGGCCGCCGGCTCGACTTCCTGGCGCAGGAACTGCACCGCGAATCGAATACGCTCACCGCCAAGTCCAACGACGTGGAGCTGACCAATATCGGCCTCGCGCTGAAGTCCGTGGTCGAGCAGTTCCGCGAGCAGGTGCAGAACCTAGAGTGAGCATGGCTCAAGCGCAGCCGAACACAGGCATCGCCCGCCGCGGGCTGATGCTGGTCTTGTCATCGCCCTCGGGCGCCGGCAAGACCACCCTTTCGCGCCGCCTGCTCGCCGAGGACGAAAACGTCATTTTGTCGGTGTCGGTGACCACGCGCAGGATCCGGCCCGGAGAGGTGGACGGGCGCGACTACCATTTCATCGACCGACGCCGCTTCAACGAGATGGTTGAGAACGACGAGCTGTTAGAATATGCCGAGGTGTTCGACAATTCCTACGGCACGCCGACCAAGCCGGTCATGCAGGCGCTCGAGCAGGGCCACGACGTCTTGTTCGACATTGACTGGCAGGGCACCCAGCAGTTGCGCGACAAGGCGCGCAACGATCTGGTCAGCGTGTTCGTGCTGCCGCCGTCGATCCCCGAGCTCGAGCGCCGCCTGCGCACGCGCGCCCAGGACGACTACGACACCATCCTGCACCGCATGTCGAAGGCCGCCGACGAGATGAGCCACTGGGCGGAATACGACTATGTCATCATCAACCGCGAGCTCGAACAGGCGTTTGCGGATGTCAAGGCGATCCTCGCCGCCGAGCGTCTCAAGCGCGAACGCCAGCCCGGGCTTTACGATTTCGTGCGCGGACTGCAGGCGAAGCTGTAGCGCCGCCTTGCAAGGCCCCGCTTCGCAAGCGAAAGTGTTTGTGTGGCGTCAACACGAGCAAGGGTGAGGCTTCCGCCCATGAAGGTCAAACGCATCGAGCACATCGCGATTGCCGTCAAGGACCTGGCGCAAACGCGCGAAATATTCGAAGACAAGCTGGGCTTCAGCCTCGAATACGAAGAGCACCTGCCGCAGTACAATACGCGGCTTGCCATGTATCCGATCGGACAGACCTATATCGAGCTTTTGGAGTCCGACAAAGAAGACACGGAGACCGCGCGCTGGATCGCCGAACGCGGTGAGGGGCTGTTCCATATCTGCCTCGAAGTCGAAGACATCGAGGAGGCCTTGGACGAATTGAAGCGCAAAGGACTCAAGCTCATCGACGAGCACCCGCGCATCGGTCATGCCAATTCGCGTATTGTCTTCATCGATCCGAAATCGACGGGACATGTCCTGATCGAGCTGGTGCAGCTCGCGAGCCCGGCCTGACTGCGCTTCTTCAAGGCCGAAGAAACCCTCGATGAGACACGGGCGCGCCCCGTTTCAGGCCGTCAGCACCACCCGCCCGACAATGCGCCCCGCGCGCAGATCGTCGAGTGTCGCCGAGGCCTCGCCGAGCTGCCGCTCGGC
>JARRNI010000655.1:0-3847 GCA_037385125.1 Pseudolabrys sp. | reverse complement strand
GGATCGACCGCGATGTCGACCTTGGGGCCCTGATGGGTGCCGACCTTCTCGCCGATATAGAGCATGGGCGCCTCGTCGAGCTCGCCCTCCCCGATCACCACCGTGCCGTCGATCGGCAGCCGGTTGAGCTCGCGCCGCATGGCGTCGACCGCGGCCTGGTCGGCGGCCTTCTCCTGGCCGCGCCCGCGCAGTCGCGCGGCCGAGACCGCGGCGCGCTCGGTCACCCGCACGATCTCGAGGGTGAGAATGCGCTCCAGCAAGAATTCGGGCTGGATGGTAATGGACGCCATGGAACGCTCCCCTCGGCCGCTGCCTCGATTGCCTCAGTTCTTCTCGATCCGGATCACTTGCGGGCGACCCGAGATCACCCGATCCCGCCCCACCGCGGCAAGAGCCTTGCGCACGGCATCCTCCGTGGTGGCATAGGTAATGAGGATAACGGGGACGGGCCCGCCCTTCACGCCGGCGGTGCCGGCGGGATGCCGCTGCACGATGGATTCCATCGAAATATCCTGCTCGGCGAGCCGCTGGGCGATGGCCGCCGCGGTGCCCGGCTTGTCACGCGCCAAAAGCCGGATGTAGTAGCCGCCCTCGTGACGCTGCATCGGCGCCTTATGCACGCCGGCCAGCCCCGCGGTCGGCCGCCCGAGCGGCGCCGTGCGTACGCCGCGCGCAATGTCGCCGATGTCGGCCAGCACGGCAGACGCGGTGGCGGCGCCGCCCGCCCCCGGCCCCACCAGCGTGAGCGGATTGATGCCCACGGCATCGACGGTCACCGCATTGGTCACGCCCATCACCTGGGCGATGGCGGAATCCTTGCGCACCATGGTCGGGTGCACACGCTGTTCGATGCCCTTCGGCGTCTTCACCGCAACGCCCAGCAGCTTCACCCGATAGCCGAGCTCATCGGCGGCGGCGAGATCGGCCGGCTGGATCGAGGAAATGCCCTCGACATAGATCGCGCTCTCCTCGACCTTGGTGCCAAAGGCGAGGCTCGCCAGGATGGCGAGCTTTTGCGCCGTGTCGTGGCCCTCCACGTCGAAGGTTGGATCGGCCTCGGCGTAACCCAGCCGCTGCGCCTCCTTCAGACAGTCCTCGAACGACAGCTTCTCCTGCTCCATCTGGGTGAGAACGTAATTGCAGGTGCCGTTGAGGATGCCGTAGATGCGCGCGAACGAGTTGCCGGCCAGCCCCTCGCGGATGGTCTTCACGATCGGGATGGCGCCGGCCACCGCCGCTTCGAAATTGAGCGCGGCATGATGCTTCTCGGCGAGCGCAGCCAGCCGCATGCCGTGTTTGGCGAGCAGCGCCTTGTTGGCGGTCACCACCGATTTGCCGCTCGCCAGCGCCGCCTCCACCGCATCCTTGGCATGCGTGCCGGTGCCGCCCATCAATTCCACGAACACGTCGATGCCGTCAGCGCGCGCGAGCTCCACTGGGTCGGAGAACCATGCGAGCTTCTTCAGATTGATGCCGCGCTCCTTGGCGCGGGAGCGCGCGCACACCGCGGTGACCTCGATGCGCCGCCCGCAGCGGGCGGCGAGCGCCTCGCGCTGCTGCATCACTTGGGCGACCAGGGCGGCGCCGACCGTGCCCAATCCGGCGACGCCTACTCTCAGTGGCTGGGTCATCTTGACGTTGCGGGTTAGCGCCGGTTCGCCAGCGGGACGACGTTATGAAGCTGCTCGGGCCCGGTTTCAAGGAAGCGCCGCACGTTGCGGGCGGCCTGGCGGATGCGCTGCTCATTCTCGACCAGCGCGATGCGCACGAAGCCTTCGCCATATTCGCCGAAGCCGATGCCAGGCGACACCGCGATATCGGCTTTCTCCACCAGGACCTTGGAGAAGGCCACGCTTCCCATCTCCTTGAAAGGCTCGGGAATCGGCGCCCAGGCGAACATGGAGGCGCGCGGGCTCGGCACGTGCCAGCCGGCGCGGCCGAAGCTTTCCACCAGCACGTCGCGCCGGCGTTTATAGGTCTCGCGCATCTCCTTGATGCAGTCGTCGGGCCCGTTGAGCGCGGCTGTCGCTGCCACCTGGACCGGCGTGAAGGCGCCGTAGTCGAGATAGGACTTCACCCGCGCCAGCGCCGCGATGATGCGCTCGTTACCGACGGCGAAGCCGATGCGCCAGCCCGGCATCGAGAAGGTCTTCGACATCGAAGTGAATTCCACCGTGATGTCCATGGCGCCCGGCACCTGCAGCAGCGAGGGCGGCGGGTTGTTCTCGAAATAGACCTCGGCATAGGCGAGATCGGACAGGATCAGGATCTCGTGCTTTTTCGCGAAGGCGACCAAGTCGCGGTAGAAGTCGAGGCTCGCCACCCAGGCGGTCGGATTGGCCGGATAACAAACCACCACCGCGGTCGGCTTCGGGATCGAGTGCTGGACCGCGCGCTCCAGCGTATGGAAGAAATTCGGCGTCGGCTCCGACGGCACCCCGCGGATGGCGCCACCCGCCATTAGGAAGCCGAATGCGTGGATCGGGTAGCTCGGGTTGGGCACCAGCACCACATCGCCGGGCGCGGTGATAGCCTGCGCCACATTGGCGAAGCCCTCCTTGGAGCCGAGCGTGGTGACGACCTGGGTCTCCGGATTGAGCTTCACGCCGAAGCGGCGCTCGTAATAGGCGGCCTGCGCGCGCCGGAGGCCCGGAATGCCGCGCGAGGCCGAATAGCGGTCGGTGCGCGGCTTGCCCAGGGTGTCTTTCATCTTCTCGATCACATGGGCGGGCGCCGGCAGGTCCGGATTGCCCATGCCGAGATCGATGATGTCCGCCCCCGAACACATAGGGCGGCAGGCGGCGGATGCGGTAGAATTCTTCCATTTTGTCGAACCTTGTGCGCCGGCCCTTCTCTCCGGCTCCGGGCGTTACCCCCTCGCTTGCTTCCAGCACGCGCTAGTCTTGTATCACGGCTTAGTCTTGGCGCCAGCGCCTTCGCTGCCGTGCAAGGCCATCGGCTTCTTCCTGCTCTTCCGGGTCTTCTTCGTGGCATGCCTGGCGGGCTTTTGCCCGCCGTCACCATTGGCCGCCTCGCGGGCTTCCTGCCGCTTGCGCAGGCGGGTCAGGTTCTGCTCCAGCTCCCACTGCTGCTTGTCGGTCAAGGGCTTGTCGGCCCGCGGCGGCGGCATGTCGTGCACCGCCGGGAATTTGTAGGGGACTTTCGGCGGCGGCGGCGTATCGGCCGGTAGGCCGCCCATATTTTCCGGTAGGGATTCGCTCAGCTGGCCAGCCGAACAGCCGGTCAGCCAGGCGCCGAGGCAACAAGCCACCAGGATCGATCGGATGAGGGTGCGCCGCATGCTCCGCCAAGCCCGCCGGACGGGAAATTCTATAAGAACTCAAGGAATTATAGCATGCTCCGGCTAGCGGGCTAATATGGCGCCAGCAAGATCGCCCGTTGCCCCTGCCGCCGGAAAAGGGGCCGGGCCAAGCACAATTCCAGCCTTGCGGATGGCCGCGCTGCGGGCCACTTGTGAGGCGGGGACTGACACTATGCGCATGGAAAAGCCCACCGAACCGGCCAAAATCGGCAGCGTCGACGTCGAGGCCTTCTCGCGCAACCTCGCCCGCCTTATCGAGGAAGGCGGCAAGGCGCTGGCCGCTTATCTGAAGCCGCGCGAGGAAGGCAAGATCAAGAGCGATCTTAGCGACGACGTCTCCGAGGTGGTCAGGACCGTGGGCAAGGTGGCCGATTACTGGCTGTCCGACCCTCAGCGGGCGCTCGAGTTGCAGACCAGCCTCGGCCGCGCCTATCTCGACCTGTGGGCCGGCGCGGTCAAGCGCATGGCCGGCGAGCAGGCTTCACCGGTCGTGGCGCCCGACCCGCGCGACCGCCGCTTCGTCGA
>JARRNI010000654.1:0-2938 GCA_037385125.1 Pseudolabrys sp. | reverse complement strand
TGGCTTTCCAATCGCGTGTTTGACACCTACGACGCAATCATCGATGCAGCTTGCGACGCTTGGCAAAAGCTCATTGCTCAACCGCAAACAATAACAGCAATCGGTTTGCGAGACTGGGCCCACATCGGTCAGTCTCTATGACCGTTGGTATAATGCAGTGAATCGACCACCGCGATATCGAAGATGTCCCGAACTTCTAATGAACCGGCGCGGTAGTTCATTTTCTTTAGTGCCATTTCGACCGGATGCTCGACCTTGATTTGGATCGATTGAGCGCCAGCATCACCTTGCTCTTCCGGAATTGTCATCACTTCAGAAATCAAGTTTGTAATGGGCGCACGTCTATTTCGCCTTCGGGATGCACCAACTTGAGATGGTTGGCCGCTTCATCATAAGTGGAAGATATTGCGGATCGGTTATGAAAGCGTCGATGTCCTTGCTCACGCGGTGTCCCGCATGGAGCATGAGCGCAGTGCCACCTCCGAGAACCCAATCAGGAACCGCGCTTCCTTTTTCTCGAAGACGAGCGAGGCCATCGACCGTTCGCGCGAGAAGACGACGCCATGCGGACAAGATCGGCCTCCAAATCCGGATTGCGCTCGCCGCTCTTTCTCTTCATGGCCCGGTAGGCTTTGGCGAGCATCGACCTGGAGATATCGTGCCGCTCGGCAAATTGAAATACCAATTCTGGCGCGACATCGGTGAAGAAAGTCGTGACATGGACGAGCCATCGGTCGAGATCGCACTTGGCGATGCTATCCCGCAAGGTCGCTGCGTCGATGCTCCTCTTGTAGGGGGCATTGACAGTGGTGAGGACGAGTTTGTCCGCGGCTGAAGCGTCCGGACCGGATTCGATCGGTCCGGACGCTTTTGCCAGTTCATGGACGCGCACAGCCACCGCCGGCGGATAAGCTACGAGATGCGCTGCGATTTCCTCACCCTGGATGCGGACGAACTCCTCCAGCGACATCATCACGTAGCGGGGCTTGTCGTGGTAGGTGAGAAAAACGGGTCCCATCAGAGCCGCTTTTTGAATCTCGGCGGAATTGCGTTGGAGTTGTGAAGCCGCAAAGGACTGCATAATATTTTTCCTTGCACTAAAATATGTAATTTATGTATTTTGTTAAGTGCCATTGGCAAGTCTTTGAGTTTTTTAAGCCCTTCTCATCGGCCGCGGCGCCGGCGCAAGGCTTGTGCCCCCGCCCTCGGAGGTCCGGCCTGCGCCAAATCCTCATGCCCTGCGAATGCGGGGCATGGAGTAACCACGGACATGCCGGCGGTGCTGGATCGCCCCTCTTCGCGGGCGATGACAGCCGTGTGGAAAGCCCCGGCTGTACGCCCCATAGCAGCCTCATGCGACCGCACATCGCCTTCCGCTCGCCCCTTTTCGCATGCCATGCTCGCGAGTAATTCGGGGGAAACAGCGAGGGCTATTCATGATCGCGCGTTCGTTCGCCGCACTGCTTTTCGCCGCAGGCCTGTTCACCCTGCCGCTCGCGGCGCCGGCCTCCGCCGCGCAATGCGGCGGCAATTTCCATACCTTCCTGGCTCAGATGGGCCGTGACGCGGAAGCGCAAGGCATCCGCCCAAGCCTCGTCAATCGCGCCTTCGCCGGGCTGACCATCGACTACAGCGTGCTGCGTTTCGACCGCCGCCAGCACGGCACCTTCCACATGAGCTTCGAGCGTTATGTCCGAACGCGCGTCACGCGTGCGCGTATCGCCCGCGCGCGCCGGCTGATGCACCGCTATGCGGGACTGCTCAACCGCATCCAGCGCCGCTACGGCGTGCCGCCCACGCTGCTGATGGCGATCTGGACCATGGAAAGCGACAACGGCCGCGCCGACATGGGCCACCTCTCGGTGGTGCGCACGCTGGCCACCATGGCGCACGACTGCCGGCGCAGCGCGCTGTTCCAGCGCGAGCTGATCGCGGCCCTGCGCATCGTGCAACGCGGCGATCTCTCGCTGCGCCAGCTGGTCGGCGCCCATGCCGGCGAGATCGGGCAGACCCAGTTCCTGCCGTCGTCCTACATCAAATACGGCGTCGACTTCGACGGCGACGGCCGCGTCGACCTGCGCCATTCGGTGCCGGACGTGCTCGCCTCCACCGCCAATTTGCTGAAAGTGAACGGCTGGGTCGCCGGCGCCCCCTTCGGCCCCGGCACGCAGAACTTCCAAGTCATGCGCGAGTGGAACCGGGCCGAAATCTACCGCCGCGCGCTGGTGCT
This sequence comes from Pseudolabrys sp., assembly GCA_037385125.1. GTDB lineage: Bacteria > Pseudomonadota > Alphaproteobacteria > Rhizobiales > Xanthobacteraceae > Pseudolabrys. The sequence continues at coordinate 708 of JARRNI010000654.1, read as the reverse complement.
GTTCTCGCAGCGGCTGGGGAGCGGGTGATGGCGCATAATCTCAGCCTGTCATTCCGGGGCGCCGCCGTAAGCGCGTTTACGCGCGTCTTCGACGCGCTATGGCGGCGAGCCCGGAATCCATACTCCCGGACTGTGATTATGGATTCCGGGTTCGCTCGCTGACGCTCGTGCCTTGGAATGACGCGTCAGTGCCGCACCTCGGCATGTACCCGCACCGCCGCGCGTTTCCCGCCGCCGCCGCGCTTCTTCGGCTCGCGGCCCAGCATCATCACCGCCGAGCCCATGGCCACGCTGCCGAACGTCACCACCAGCCCGAACAACAGCAGGCCGAGCGCCACCGGGCCGGTGCGGTCGGTGAAGATCAGCTCACGCAGATGCCCGGGATTGATGAGCAGCAGCCCGCCCAGCATCAACAGCGCCACGGCAAAGCCGGCGGCGAGGTTGATCGCCAGCAGCCGGATGAGCGGCAGGCGCCAGAGCGCGCGGGCGGGGGCGTGCGTCATTCGAGCCCCTCAATGATGCGGATGTCGCGCACCGCGCCGTCGCCGAGCGCGGCCAGCGCCTCCTGGTAGGCGGGGGAATCGTGGGCGGCCACCGCCTTCTCCAGGCTCGGGAATTCGGTGATTACGATGCGCTCCTTCTGCCCGGCCTCGTAGATCGCCTGCGGCACCCCGCGGCACAGATACTTGGCGCCGAACGGGGTGGTGG
>JARRNI010000653.1:0-4704 GCA_037385125.1 Pseudolabrys sp. | reverse complement strand
AAAGCGCTCTGGCAGCGCGGCCACGCCGCCTTCGTCGACGTGCTGCCGCGGCCGCCCAAGCCCAAGCTGCCGCCCGGCACGCTGTGGCTCGAGCATCCGCGCCGCGACATTCCCGGCAGTATCTGGCTGCCCGACACCGGCTACGGCGCGCTGGCGCTGCCCACGCAGGCCTACCTGCGCGACGGCCTAGTCAAGGCCACCGGCGGCGACCGAGCCAAGCCGCTGGTCATCTACTGCCTGCGCGATTGCTGGATGTCGTGGAACGCGGCGCGCCGCGCGCTCGCCATGGGCTACGCACACGTGATCTGGTACCCGGACGGCACCGACGGCTGGTCCGAGGCCGGACTGCCGCTCGCCGAAACCAAACCCGAATCGCGGCCGAACGAATGAGCCGCGCATGCTTTCGCCCGCTCCGCACGGCCCGCTTGCTTGCATCGAGGCGACGAGCCGCCATAATGCCGCCCGCGGACCGTGGGGCGCGACACGATCACGGAGGATACGCAAGGACCGCGAGAACACCGCCAGCAACCGCCGCCGGTTTGATGCAAGGCGCCGCCCGCGTTCGCCCTCCCCGCCCCTTTTCGCTTTCACGGCTGTTCGCCTGGCGCGCCCGCCTTGCGCGGACGGTGATCGCCGTTCGCCGCCGCCGTAGGCCGCCATTCTTTCTTTCGACGAGGCAACCAAGGAGATCGATAATGTCCAGGCTTGTTCTTTTATCCGCATTGGCCCTGCTGCTGCCGGCGGGCGCATCATGGGCGCAGCAGCCGCTGCCGCCCGGCGACGCCGCCAAGGGCGCACAGACTTTCAAGACCTGCGCCATCTGTCACAACATCGGACCGAACGCGAAGATCAAGATCGGGCCACCGCTCGACGGCGTGGTCGGGCGCAAGATCGCCTCGTGGCCGGGCTTCACCTATTCGCCCGGCCTGCAAAAGCTGGGCAAGGAAGGCAAGCAGTGGGACGAAGCCGCGCTCAACAAGTGGCTGACCAATCCGCGCAAGGACGTGCCGGGCACCAAGATGATCTTCGCCGGCCTGCCCAATCCGAAGCAGCGCGCCAACGTGATCGCCTATCTCAAGCAGTTCGACCTCAAGGGGAACAAGAAGTAGCGCTGGCTGCCGCGGTTCCCTGCGCCCGATGTTTGCCGCGTTCCGTCAAGACCGATCGGCGCGAGCATGCGTTGACTCCATGACAGTCGAATGGAGGCGATCAGGAGGGAACGGGAACGCAAAGAACAAGAAGCCCGCAAGCAGAAGGGCAATCTCGGCCAGAAGGAAGCCGATCTCGAACAGCGCAGCGAGTCCGAACTGGAACACATGGGTGAGCTGAGCGAGGAAAAGAACAAGTAGCGCGGTGAGCCAGTATCGGCCGGCTCACCGCGAGCTTCGCGCCGGCGCCATGACGCCGGCAGAAAAGAACGCAAATAACGAAAACCGGACGCGGCGCTTTCAGCGCAGCGGGTGGCGGCGGTCGGCGAGCTCAGTGTCGTCGGGCAACGTTGCCGCTTGCTTGCGCCGGCATATCACCCGCACGCGCTCGTCGCTGGCCAGGTTCCGCCCCAGCGCGGTGCCGGCGATATACGCCTGCCCGTGCATGAAGCAGGTCACCGGATTGCTGAAGGTTTCCGGCACCTAGACCACATCAACGGCGTTGGTGCGGCTGCAATCCCTGATGTCGGGGGTATTGGCGAGCGAGCAGATCAGGATCATCGCGGTCAGCATAGAGAGCTCCAAGGACACGGGTTAAGGAGCGCGTCCTCCAAGTTCGCGGCAGGTTTCTTCTTGCCCTGGTGCCAAGCAAAAGCCGGGCCAGCTGTTCCCCCACGGCAGCGGGTTCCACAGGCAAAAAGGCGATTCGGGGGCTTGGCGGAAACTAGGCCGCGAAATGCGCCTGGAACTTCTCGGCCAGCCAGCCCCAGGCCTCCAATTCGCGCGGACCGGCGGTCTTGTCGACGGCCGTCTGCAGATAGGCCATTTCGCGCTCGATCTTGTCGAGCGGCAGCATGTGCAGGCGGCTGACCAGGATGGCAGCCTCCAGCACGGCAGCCTGCGCCCGGTTGAAGCCCTGGAACGGCGCATGGGTGGCGAGGCGCACCAACCGGCAGCGCAGCCGCGGCCTTTGCAGGTCGTCCCTGGTTTCGACCACCGCAAGCTCGGCATGGCTGAGCGCGCCGGCGAGCCGAGGCACCGGCACCGCCTTCGCGGGTACGGTCGGCCACTCGTTCCGGCCGGTCAGGCAGCCGGCGAACACCCGCACGTCGTCGGTATGGCTGGCGGTGGCGAACGGCACCGCCAGCAGATTGTCCAGCGTGGTCGACGGGCGGAACGGGGCCACGATCCAGTCGTCGCCCTCGGCGATCAGGCCGAGCGGCGCCACATGGGCGCGGCCCTCCTTGCTGGTTGTGGTGACAATGGTCTCGCGTATCAGCGGCATCGGCCCGGCTCGGCTACGTCACTCATTATTATTATAGGTAGAATTATTATAGGTAGATCGTAGGGGCTGTTTCACGGCTGTCAGGACCGCGTCACTCATTATAACCATACAACTATACCCCATCGCCGGCGCCCCGCAGGGTGAGCCCTGCCTCGCGCAGCCGGGTCAGGTCCTCCGGGTCGCGGTCGGTAGCGCAGCCCCAGTCGAGCGGCTCGTCCTGCATATAGCGCTTGCCCAGCCGCCAGGCGATCTCGGCCTTGGCCAGCTCCGTGCCCAAATAGAAGGCATGCGCCCCGTCGGCCGCGACGCCGAGCCTGGGAAACAGCGAGAGCGCGTCGGTCCCAACGTGGTGCAGGCCCTTGGCATAGACATGGATGCCGTCCTCGGCGGTCTCGATGCGGAAGTTGCCGTCGCGCACCTCGCCGGCCAGTTCGGCGATCTCCTGCGGCGTATTGGGAAACGGCTTGCGGTCGTGCAGTTGCAGCAGCGCCCCGCCATAGTTCTGCGGCAGACTGTGATCCTCCCGCGCGGCGAACGTCATGCGGCGCGCCGCGTCGTGTTCCTGCACCGTGCGGCGGGTATGCGGGCTCACCTGCACCACCAGCACGTTGCGGATGGCGAGCTCCGAGCAGATGCCGATCAGCGCCGCGGTCACACCGCCGCTGTCGGCGTCGGTGAGCTCGGTGAGATTGCCGGTGCCCATCAGGATTTCCGCGTCGGGCAGCCGCTGACGCAGCTCGGCATAGCGCGCGAGCGAAACCACGAAGCCGAAATGAATGGGATCGAGGATCGGATCGAGCAGCGCCGCGATGCCGCGCTTGTCGGCGGCTTCCGCCGCGCGCAGCAACGACGCGAGATCGCCGTGGCTCGCCGGCACCAGCACAGGCATGGCGCCAGTCTCGGCGGCGATATCGAGCGTCGTCTCGTTCAGGCTGAACAGGAACTGCGCGCCCCCCTTGCCGCCCGCGCGCAGCTCTTCCACGTCGGCGGAATCGACGCTGACCGGGATGCCTTCGGCGGCGAGCGCGCGCACCGCGTCCGACAGGTGCGGAAACGGCGTATCGGGCAGGCAGCCGAGATCGATCACGTCGGCGCCGGCATCGCGCAACGCGCGGGCGCGGGCGACGATCGCATCGACGCTCAGGGCCGAGGCATCGACGATCTCGGCGAACATGCGGATGTCGTAGCGCGAAAGATCGAGCCCACGCCCGCCCTTGCCGAAAAAAGCCGGCAGGTCCTTCAGCTCCTCCGGCCCGCGCTCGAACGGAACGCCGAACTCCGCGCTCAGTCGCGCGAGATCAGCGCGGCAGCGCCCCGGCACCAGGATGCGCGTGGCGTCGAGCGGGCGCGGCAGCCGGCGCGCGATGATCGCCTCGGTCATCAGGGCGGCCACCTTGACCCCGACATTGATCACCGACCAGCCGAAGCCCGCATCCTCCATGCCGGCAAGCACCTTCTCCAGCCGCGGCTGCGCCAGATGGCCGGTGAGGAACGCGATGCGCTCGCTCATGTCAGCTCGCGCTTGCGGCGACTAAGCGCCTCGCTCAGGTCGGAAAGGCTCTCGACCACCGCCACGTCATGAAACGACTTGAGCTTGGCCGTGTTCTCCAGATCGACGGCGCGCGGATAGACCTTCACCATGCCCTTGGGCGCCTCGGTCTCCAGCTCTGGCGCGGTGTCGCAGGCGAAAACGATGGAGGGCACCCGGCATTTGCCGGCCTGCGCGAACACATTGGTCGCCAGCGTGTCGGAGATGCCGTAGACGCATTTGGCCACGGTGTTGGAGGTGGCCGGCGCCAGCACCAGCGTGTGGTAGGTGCCGTAATAGAAGGCGCCGACCGGCGCCGCGCTCGCCGTGGTGTCGCGGAAGACGCGCACCGATTTGGGTAGCTTGAAGTCCTGCCGGTACATGCGCAGCACTTCGGCCGCGGCGCGGCTGACGAACAGATCGACGTCGTCGAGCTCACGCACCGCGGCGAGACATTCCCTGAAGGAATGTCCCGACCCCGTCAGCGCCCAGCCCCAGCGCGGTGTCTTGACCTTGGCCATCGCCGCGGAGTTAAGCGCCTGCCGTCCCGCTCATGCAAGTCGATGCGGGCGCCGATTTCGCTGCCGTCGCGAATGGCGTCCGCTGCCGCATGGTCGGTCGCGGCCACGATCCGGCCCTGCGCCTCGCTTTGCGCCAAGAACTAGGGGAAAGCCTGGTCGACCACCCCCGCGGCGGCCAATTTCTGCACGCGCAGGCGGCCTTCGTACGGGCCGCCGAGCTTG
>JARRNI010000652.1:0-4106 GCA_037385125.1 Pseudolabrys sp. | reverse complement strand
TGGTGCGCCGCAGCGCCTCGACTTCACGGTCATCGGTCAAGCGGCCAACGTCGCCGCACGTCTGAGCGGCCTGTGCAAGGAACTCGACCGCTCCATGCTGTTCTCGGCCGATGCGGCCCGCCGCGCACCAGAAGGCTTGGGCAGCCTAGGGTCGCATAAATTGCGTAATGTCGGCAGCGACGTGGAGGTCTTTTCCTTGGCGGGTATGGATTTCGTATGAATCAATACCCGTTGCAATTATCAGCAACTGCTGCAAATTGCTTTTGGCGGACATGCCAACTGAATTAGGGAGTATCACCTCTCAGGGAAAAGTGGGGTGATGCTGGTTTGGCACTTTACGTAAGTCTGCTTTTGCCCCGCTGTTGCCAATCCCGCATGTCCGCTCTCACGGTGAACCAGAAATCCAGACAAAAAAACGGTTGCGCAACGCGAGGCTCATTTCGGTCGTGCAGAACAACTAGGGCACGCCTATTTGTTCGGCACAAATTCTGGACCGACCAGCGCGCGACGAAGCGACCCACATATTAATGGAACTGCGCCGACGTTCAATCTCGCCTTGAGCTATATCAAATACCGAGCCCGCTGATTTTGTTATTTGGTAGCTAGCAAACGGAGGCTTTTTCAAATGTCAAAATTGTGCCTATGGATGGGAAAATTCCACGTAGCGGCGGTTTTAGCATTGTCGATAGCCTTATTGAGTGCTCCTTTGCCTGTTTCGGCACAAGAGCAGCAGGAGCAAGCCCAGCAGCAACTGCTCACGCAACAAGAGCTTGAACAATTGGTGGCGCCGATTGCGCTCTATCCGGACGCCCTGTTGGCCCAGGTACTGACCGCATCGACCTATCCACTCGATGTGGTTATGGCGGCGCGCTGGACGGAGAAGAATCCGAACGTCAACGATGCGGCTGTTGAGGACGCAATGCAAAAGCAGCCTTGGGATCCAAGCGTCAAGGGATTGACATCGGTCCCACAAGTGCTGGCGATGATGAGTGATAAGCTCGATTGGACTACCCAGCTAGGCGAGGCCTTTCTGGCTCAGCCGGATGACGTTCAGAATGCGATTCAAACCCTGCGCGCCAAAGCAGAGGCTGCAGGCAATCTGAAATCGAGCAAGGAGCAGCGAGTTAGGAGAGTTCCCGCACCCCGGGGTCCTGATTACGTCGGACCACCCGAGTACATTGTAATCGAGCCGGTTGAACCGGATTACGTTTATGTTCCTGTCTATAATCCGGTGGCGGTCTTTGGGGTCGGGTTCTGGTCGCCGGGGTACGTGCCGTTCTTCTGGTACCCGCCTTGGTGGCGGGTTGGGCCGGTGTTCGGCTTTGGGACGGCATTATATGTTGGGCCGGCCCTTTGGTACCAATATAATTGGGGGCGCAGGGGCTTTGCGGCGATTCGTGTCAATTCCGTGCATTACAGCCGGTTCAACAAAGTCAAGTACACCGGCGGCAAAAATTGGAAGTTCAATCCCGCCTATCGCAAATCGCAGTTTAAGAACGCCAAGCTGCGTCAAAAATATGGAAAGACTGGTCCTAAAGGCATCCACGGCACCAAGACCAAAGGGCTGCAGCCCCGCGTTAAAGGTGCTCAGCCTCTAAAAGGCGTCCAAACGCAAAAGGCGATTAAGAAGGGCCAGGGCCACAAAGCTGTCAAAGGGACAGCCACTCACAAATTGCAAACTCACAAGGGCGTCAAGTCTCACAAGGGCGTCAAGTCTCACAAGGGCGTCAAGTCTCACAAGGGCGTCAAGTCTCGCAAGGGCGTCAAGTCTCGCAAGGGCGTCAAGTCTCACAAGGGCGTTAAGTCTCACAAGGGCGTCAAGGTCCACAAGGGTGTCAAGGTCCACAAGGGGGGCAAGGCCCACAAGGCGATCAAAGGCGGTGGTAAAAGGAAACGACACTGACCAGCCGCAGTGAAGCGCGGGTAACGAACAGACCCCGGCTATATTAGGGTTCTAGTTCGCGATCAGGCGTCTCGCCGACGCCGCAACTTGAGCAAGTGCGGCCTTTATGCTCCGGGTTCTTGAAACGGTCTTGGGGGCAGGTTTCTGACCGAGCGTGAATGGATGGGAGGTCCAATCGCGCTCGCAGGTCAGGAGCCGCGCCGCTGCTGGTGCTGATCAAGCCGAGAAACTCGGTCTTTCCTTCGAGTTTCGGCGTAGTAGCGATTGGCGTTCGGCTTACTCGCCTTATCGGGGGCGTTACCGATGCAAAGCAAGTCTTGCCATCGATCGTCACGCAATCCTTTGTCGGCACCAACGGAGGAACGTCGCTGAAATACCAAGCGTACAGACCATTCTTTGCTGGTACCGGGGGGACGGCTAAGCACTTGCGCCCGCGAGTGCAGGTCGTTCGGCGGCGCGATGGGGGAGAGCGTCTCTGAGGTTGAGTGTGCCTTCACGAAAACCGGCCAGTTGGAATTCTCAGAAAGGGCAGGGAGCCCAATGATTACGTCAGCATCCCGACGCGCGCTTTCAGACGTTTGAAACGCGACCCCAGGTAGATCAACAAGGCGCCGATCAGGATCCCGGCGATGCCGATCACCCATGAGATTACCACGATGCCGCTGCTCGGCCAGAATACCAGCACCAAACCGACAATTGCCGCGGCAATTCCGATGGTCGTGACTGCGCCCCGATCCGGGTCGTCCGCGGGCATTCGGCGCGCCGTGAAGATCTGGCCAATACCCGCGATCAACCACCAGATGCTGCCGAGCTTACTGCTTACGCCTGCGCGTACACCTGCCGCCGCGGCCTGGGCGCGTTCCCTCTTCCTTTCGTTTTCGTCGATCATCGTTCTGCCTCTTCGCTTCTTTGAGGGGTAGCATTGCTGCTCGACTTCTACCGTCGCGATTTATCAAATAATATGCATTGTAAAATAATGTGCGATACAAGAGGCATGTTGTTGATCCAAATCAATTCCAATTTGTATTGGCACTTTCTTTGACAGATTGCTGCTGCCACAACTTTAGCAACTGCAGCCTTTACTCTGAGTTTTTGAAACGACCCGGGGGTCGAATTTCTGGCCGAATTTGCAGTGATGGGGACGCAACCAGTTCACGTGTCGCCACCGTCAAATCGCTGGTCGCCGTTAGTTCGCAGGTCCTGCCAGCAGCCAAGCCGCAAACGTTGGATGGCAATGAGGCACCACGCGTGTCAGGATGTGCCGAGCAATTTCGTTCACCGACAATGGCCCGCCAGTGGTCCTTTGGGATCGAATGTCGTCCATGTAGTGCGCAAATTTACCGCGCGGCGGTGAGCGGGCATCACGAGCGACGGTCTTTCCAACTCGGTGAATTCAATGGGAGCTTGACGTTCCTGGTCCAACCACTTTCTCCAAAACATCACCGACCTGGACCATAGTGAAGGGCTTGTGCGGGTGTTCAGTTCAGCGGCGATGAACCGGACGCTGGTGATGCCCTCATGCCCGTCTATTCGCTCCGGCCGAAGAAAAGCGCTGGCAGGTCGAATGCCTGAACTATCAACGCGGCGCCGATCGCAGCCGTCGCCAAAATGATGATGGCGATGGTCACTTTCGAGGGGTCCGTAGAGGTAGGTGGGCACACATGCGCCAAGAGGGCCGCGATGGACGCCCAAGCCGCACCCATAGCTATAGCCGACTTGGGCCGTCAGTTTTGCCTGTGCAGAACCAACGGATGTTCTAGCTATTCTGGTTTCCGCCAGCCGAGTCGGCGTTTTCTTGTGTGAGATCCGGATGTGTTTGCTCCCAGAGCTGTCGAGCGACATCCAGCGGTTTAATTCGATACCCTTCCCAAAATGACATTTCATTGCCTACCTGATGTAGCTGCCGATGATGGCCGCGGCAGACGGGCACCGTGAACTCGTCACTGATCTTCATGCCGATGGCGCGTGGCTGGGCAAAGCGCAGGTGATGCGGGTCGCAGGGCTGTCGGCCACAGATGAGGCAGGGCTGGGAGGCGACGAATTCCAGGTGCGCCCTGTCGCGTATCCGCTTGGGCTCTGCGATGGTGAGGGCGCTCTTGTCGATTGCACCCGGCGCTAAGTCAGCAGGAACAGGAACGAGTGGTGGCGCCGCCGCCCGCGGCGTGACTTTGCGTCGTTCACGATTGAGGTGCTCGCTGACGGG
>JARRNI010000651.1:0-2948 GCA_037385125.1 Pseudolabrys sp. | reverse complement strand
GACGAGGCGGACAAAAACGTCATCGAACAGCGCGATCTGGTCGTTGGAATAATCGGCCGCGCCCAAGACGAACAGGTCGGCGACCTTTTGCAGGATGCGGGCGCGGCGCTCCGTCGCCCCGGCGGCGAGCGCGTCGTCCAGTTCGGCCAGAAGGGAAAATTGCGCGTGCATCGGCTCAGGCCGCTGCGTCGCCGCGCTCGCCGATCTCGGCCGCGGCAAATGTCATCTGAGAGGAAATCACCGGGCGGCTGAGCAGGTAGCCTTGCGCGATCGAGCAGCCGGCGGCGCGCAACAGCGCCAGTTGCTCGCGCGTCTCGACGCCCTCGGCGGTCGTCACGATCTTGAGCGCGCGCGCCAGATTGATGATCGCGCACACGATCGCCGCGCAGTCGGAACGGTCGGAAAGCTCGCTCACGAATGAGCGGTCGATCTTGATCTTGTCGAATGGAAATAGCTTCAGATAGCTGAGCGACGAATAACCGGTGCCGAAATCGTCGAGCACGATCGAGACGCCGAGGCTCTTCAGCGCGGCCAGGATCGCCAGGTTCTCGTCGTTGTTGTGCAGCAGCACCGACTCGGTGATCTCGAGCTCCAGCCGCTCCGGTGGCAGGCCGGAATCGACCAGCGCGCTGGCGACCGTCTCGACCAGGTCGCCCTTGCAGAACTGCACCGGCGAGACGTTGACGGAGACCTTCATTTCCGGCGGCCAGCCGGTGGCGTCGGCGCACGCCGTGCGCAGCACCCATTCGCCCAGCGGCACGATCAGGCCGGTTTCCTCGGCCAGCGGGATGAATTGAGCGGGGGATACCATGCCATGGAGGGGCTTGCGCCAGCGCACCAGCGCTTCCGCGCCGCACGGCCGCCGCGTCGCGACGCTGAACAGTGACTGATAATGCACCTCGAATTCGCCCTGGCGGAGCGCATTGCGCAGATCGATTTCGAGCGCATGGCGCGAATGCGCCTCCGCTTCCATGCTGGGCTCGAAGATGCAGAACTGGTTCCGTCCGCCTGACTTGGCGCGATAAAGGGCAAGATCCGCCGCCTTAATAAGCTGATCAGCATTGCCGCCGTGGTCGGGCGCGAAGGCCAAGCCGATGCTGGCGCCGGTGACCACCTTGTGGCCGCCGACCTCGAAGGTCTGGCCGAAGACGTCGAGAATTCGGTTCGCCAGTGCGATGCCGGCCTCACGCTGGTCGCCCTCGAAGACCTGCAGGATGGCGAACTCGTCGCCGCCGAGGCGCGCAACCACGTCGTCTTCGCGCAGCGAAGTCTGCAGCTTCTGCGCCGCGGCCTTGAGCAGGCCGTCGCCCACCGGGTGACCGAGCGAATCGTTGACGGACTTGAAGTGGTCGAGGTCGAGCAGGATCACCGAAAAGCGATCGCCGCGCCGCTTCAGTCGCGCGAGCGCCTCGCCGATCCTTTCCGTCAACAGCACCCGATTGGCCAGGCCGGTCAGGGCATCGTGGTGCGCCTGGTAGGTCAATTGCTTCGCGGTGCGCACGCGTTCGGTGACGTCCTCGATGATGGACAATAGATAGTCCGGCTGTCCGTTCTGGTCGCGGACGATGATCTTTTTGCCGAAGATCATCTGCGAGTCGTCGCCTGGCCGGTGCAGCGGCGGCGACTCGTAGGTCTGCAGCCGGTTGGTGCTGAGGGCCTTGCGGTCGTTGGCGGAGATGATCTCCGCCGCGTCCGGACTGAACACCTCTTGCGCGGTGCGGCCGACGAGGGCGTCCCTGGAATGGCCGAGGTATTCCTCCCCGTTCTTGTTGACCAGGAGATAGCGCAGATTGACCGCGTCCTTGACGATAATGGCGGCCGGAACGTGGTCGATGACGTTGTCGAGAAAAGCCTTTGTACGGTTCAGCTCGCGCACCGCCTGCGCGTATTCGGTGATGTCGTCGTGGGTCGACATCCAGGCGCCGCCGCCGATCGGCGAGGTGACGACGGCGACCACGCGCTGGTCGATCGATTCGTCGAGCGCCCTGATCGTGTTGCCGCTGGCGATCTTGGCGCGGATACGATCGACGGCCTGGTCGACATCGCCGAGGAACGTGCCCGCCCGCACCTTGAGTTCGAGAATGTCCCGCAGCGGACAGCCGCGTTTCACCGTGTCGGCTGAAAGGCCGTACATTCTCAGATAGCTGGCGTTGCACAGGACCAGGCGTGCGCCGGCGTCGAACATCGCCAGGCCCTGGCTCATATTGTCGAGCGCCAGCATCGCCGACGCGGGAGGAGGGCCGGCGTCCGGCGGCTGCAGAACGTCCTCTTCACTCATAACGTGTCGGGGGTCGTTGGCCCAGCCGCAGGCTATCCGGCGGCCCTGAGCATCGCCGGGGCACGCCCATAAGCCGCCTCCTTCATGATGCGCGCCAGCATGCGGAAAGCATCGGTCCATGCGTCGCACAGTTCGGGCGTGAATTCGGCGCCCAGGCCTTTCTTCAGCGTGCGCAGCAGGGCATTGCCCACATAGGTGTAGTGCTCCGGCTTCACCCCGTAGTCGAGGTGCTTCACAGCGAGCTTTTCGACGGTACCTGTGATTTTTTCCGGCGTGTGCAGCGAGCGCACCACCAGGCTGAGCGCCGCCATCAGCTTCTTCTGCTGATCCTCCAAGTCGTCGCTGAACATCGCGCGCAGCGATGGATCGATCGCGAACAGCTCGGCGTAGAAAATCTCGGCGGCCTGCAGGCCCAGCGCCGACACTTTTTCGAAGCTGTCCTGGACCAAGGCGATTCCGCGCGCTTCCATAATCGACACCTGGTGCTGATCGTGTGTGACGGCACCAAGCTATCGATTTCATTTTAACTATCGGTGAAAACATTACGCAAACTAGGGTCCAGACTCATTAGATCCACCATACGATAGCGGCGATGAGGCAGACGGAAGCGAGGAAGTTTCTGGCGAGTCTGTCGTATCTGGTTGCGATGCGCCGGAAGTCCTTGAGGCGG
>JARRNI010000650.1:0-2948 GCA_037385125.1 Pseudolabrys sp. | reverse complement strand
CCCGAATCCGGACGCGGGCCGAAGGAGAATACCGGCACGCTGCTGGGCGGTCTGGCGGGCGCGGCCATCGGCTCGCAGTTCGGCGGCGGCGTCGGCGGGCATCTGGCAGGTGCCGCGATCGGCGCCGGTCTGGGCGCCCTGATCGGCAACCGGATCGGCGCCTCCATGGACGACGAGGACAAGCGCCGCGCCTACGCCGCGCAGATGGAGGCCTTGAACGACGGCGCGCCGGGCGCGCCGGTCTCCTGGCGCAATCCGGACTCCGGCCGCCACGGCACCGTGGTTCCCGGGCCCTATTACCGCGACGCCGGTCGGCGTTGCCGTTCCTATACCCACACCATCTATATCGACGGCCGGCCGCAGACCGCGCGCGGCACCGCCTGTCGCAATCCGGATGGCACCTGGACGCCGCTGAGCTGAGCACCGCGATATCCTTAACGAGCCGTTAACGCCCGCCGCGCTATCAATCCACGCTTGTGGAAGATGGGCGAGGCGGGATGGCGGGCGTCGAAACGATCGAGCGGCTGCGGGAATATTTGCGTCGAGCTTCCGCCGCGCGCCCGCGCCATGCTGATCGCCGAATTCGAGCGCAGCCTGCTGCGCGAAGATGAGGCCGCCGGCACCGATCTCGTGCTGCAGGAGTTGCGCCGCGTGGTGCGCGAGCAGCGCGACGGCGCGCCGCGCATCGACCATTGCGCCCGTTTGTTCTTCAAGCCGCTCGAGCCTTTCCTGGTCGACGACAGTCTCGACCACAATCACCCGGGGCGGATTGCGCGCGGCGCGCTGGAGACGTTGTGGACGTGGGTGCGCCGCGACCTGCTGCCGCAAGAGGCCAGGATGCTGGCCGAAGAGGTGAACGAGGCGATCCTCGCCGGCGATGAGCCGAAAGCCGCGCATCTTACGCGCGGCTTCCAGGATCGCGCCGCGGCCGCAATCGCGGCGGGGCTGGCGATAAGCATCGACGACTCCAAGGCCCGTCGCCGCATGCTGGGGCAGATCGGCACGCCGCGCGCGGCTGAAGATGTCCTGACGCTTAAATGCGGCTGGGCGGCCGCGACGCCCTGGAAAGGCTGGCCGGCCATCTGCCGCTGCGCATCGTCAACCTCAGCGACGACGCGCTCAACGAATATATGACGCTGGTCGACAAGACCGCCGCCGGCGAGCATGAGCTCTTCGTCTATGGCCCGCTCACGGTGATGAGCCGGCTGGCCTCGCCGTGGCAGTTGATCCGCTTCGGCGTCAGGGCAGCCGGCAGCGATATTGCGGCGCGGGTGGCCGAAACCCAATACGGCATCGCGGTTACCATCGTGCTCGCCGAGCTCGAGCGCCTGGTGGGCGAGCTGCGTAACGAACTGCGTGGCACCCGCGGCGTGGCGGTGGGCGCCCTGCTCAAGAGCATCCACGACAGCGCGCGAGGCTTGCGCACCGAGCTAGACCTGCCGGTAGACAGCACCTCGGACCGCGCGCTGGCGGCGCAGCGCGGCCAGGTCGCGGAACTTCTGCGCGCCGAGATCGAGTCGGCGCCTGGGCGTGTGCGTCGCCTGCTGCGGCCGCGCCCGGCGGCGGAAATCCGGCCAAACGCCGTGCTCGACGCCGACGAGGTGACCGAAACCGAGGCGCTGGTCGCCTTTGTCGGCACCGGCCGCTCGTTTGCTGGCGAGCTCGCCATAAACGAGGTGACCCTGCGGACCTTCAACAAGATCCATTACGTCCTCGACAGTGGAACCGGGGCGCTGCTCGAAGGCCTGCGCCAAGCCGGCCACGGCGACCGCCGCTTTCGCCAGAGCCAGGTCGATGCGGCGGTGCGCTTCTGCGCCAAGATGTTCGGGCAGGACTATGCGGCCTTGCTGACCCGGGCGGCGGAAGTCGCCGGCGGCTCCGAAAGCAAGGCAATTCGGGCCTGACCTGAAAAGCCGCTTTTTTTGCCCATTCGGACCGGCCAAAAACCGCAGCCATTGATATTGCTCATTGCCGCCACGATTTGCGGTGATGTATGCCTTTCACGCGCCGCCCGCCGGCGGCCCCAGGCGGGTAATGTCGCTTTATGATTCTGTGGCTGGTTTTTACGCTGATGACGGCAGCGGCGGTTCTCGCCGTGCTCGTGCCGCTGGCGCGCCGTGCGCCGGAGGGCGGCGGCACCGACATTGCCGTATACCGCGACCAGCTCGATGAGATCGCGCGGGATCGCGCCGCCGGCCTGATTGGCGAGCAGGAAGCGGAGGCCGCCAAGGTCGAGGTATCGCGGCGGCTGATCGCGGCCGCCGACGCCGCGGGCACGCAAGAAAAGGCCGCGAGCGCAGGATCGCCGGTGTGGCGCCGGCGCTGGACCGCGATCGCCGGCCTTGTGCTGGTGCCGGTGAGTGCCACCACGCTTTATCTCATGCTCGGCTCGCCGCAATTGCCGGGCGAGCCGTTGCAGGCGCGGCTGCGCGCCATTCATGGCGACCACTCGATCGAGAGCTTGGTGGTGCAGGTGGAGCAGCATCTGGCGCGCAATCCGAAAGACGCCCGCGGCTATGCGGTGTTGGCGCCGGTCTATATGCAGCTTGGCCGCTTCCAGGACGCCGTCAGGGCGCGGCGCAAGGTGATCGCGCTTTCCGGCGAAACCGCTGAGCGCCAGGCCGATCTCGGCGAAGCGCTGACCGCGGCGGCCAATGGCGTCGTCACCGCCGAAGCGAAGAAATCCTTCGAGCGCGCGCTCGCTCTCGACGCCAAGAACTACAAGGCGCGTTTCTTCGAAGGCATGGCCGCCGAGCAGGACGGCAAGACCGCCAAGGCCGCCGCGATCTGGGGCGCCATGCTGAAGGATGCCCCGCCCGGCGCGCGCTGGGTGTCGACGGTTCGCCAGGCGCTGGCGCAGATCGGCGGCAAGGCCCCGGCGGCCGCCGGCACGCGTGGGCCCAGCGCAGCGGAAGTCGCCGCCGCCAATAAGATGAGCCCGCAGAATC
>JARRNI010000649.1:0-4452 GCA_037385125.1 Pseudolabrys sp. | reverse complement strand
CCGGCGGGCTCGTGGCAGGTCTGGCAGGGGACCGCAACGTTCTTCTCGTTGTTGCAGGTCATGCCCATGCGCTCCGAGCCCACCTTGTGACTGAAGTACCAGGCCTCGCGCGAATGCGCGTGCATCGATGTCGACCAGTCGCGGTAGATTTCTTCGTGGCACTGCTTGCACACGGTTGCCGGCTCGAATTTGGGGCCCTTCGGCATCTTCATGCCGCCCATGCCGCCCTTGCCGTGGCCCATGGCCGCGAGCTGCTGCATCGCGCCCTTTGCCGGCATGCGCGGCGCGGGCTTCATATGGTCGTCGACCGCACGCGAGGCGGTCGTGGCGGCGATCGCGACGGCCGCCGCCACGACGGCGGCCATTGCGACGCGTGGCGAGAATTTGAAATATCCTGACATGGCGCCCCCCTCGATTCGTCCCATGCTGACGAACGATGAAGGCTACGCCGGGCATCGAGCCGCTGCATATGATTGCAATCATATCCAGCGCAAATTCGGGTTTTGCTGAAGGACGGCAATTGAGTTCTTGGCGCCCCGGCCGCGCGTGGCGGACCTGCCATATCGGCGCTGCCGGTGCGCAGAGAGGCTTTCGCTCTTGCCCTACCGGCGGCGCAGCGCGCCGCGCACGATGGCGCGGCCGACGCTGCCGCCCATCGAGCCGCCGACCGATTTTCCGATATCGGCCGCGAGCTTGCCGACCACGCGGTTGGTGACCGTGCGGCGATCAACTGGCCGGTGGTCAGACGCTGTCCGCGCGGGCGGCTGGTGCCGAAAATGCCGCCGAGCAGACCGCTGAGGCCGCCCAGCATGCCGCCGGTGTCGACCGGCTCGCCCTGCGCCGTACCTCCGGGCGCATCCGGGTCCTGCACGCGCTGCTGCAGCAACTCGAACGCGGACTCGGAATCGATTGCGGTGTCGTACTTGCCCTTGAGCGGACTTTTGGCGATCACGCTCGCGCGTTCCTCCGCCACGAAGGCGAGCATGGCGCGCAGGTCTTTGAGGTCGAGCAGCGCCAGCCCGCGCTCGTCGGCGACGCGGAAGGCGATGTTGAGCACGCCCTCCTGCACGTCGTTGAGGTCGAGCATGCGCGACAAGAGCAGCGGACCCATCTCGGAAACGGTGGCGCGCACCGGATGGTGACGGTCTTGCCCGTCCCGGTCGCGCCGGCAACCAAGCTATGACGGTTGGCCAGGGCCAGCGTGAGATACTGGGGCTTTTCACCCTTGCCGACGAAGATCGTGCCGTCTTTGTCGATTTGCGTTACCCCGAGGCCCTACTGCAGCCGACAGACGGATCAGATATCCTGAAATATCGGCGGCAGGCAAACGCGCGCGACGGCGCTTTGCGGTCGCGTCGGTAGGATTGATTTATCCGATGCGGATCGCGCCCGGGCGGCACTGGCCTCAGCTTTCGCCTTTCCGTTCCCGCTCGCGCAGGTAATCGTCCGTGGTGCGCACCTTTGGCCGCTGCGGTGCGCCGAACGGATCAGCGCACATCTTGATCACGTCGAGCCGCTTCTTGGAGTCCTTGAACATCCAGTGCTTGCCTTCCAGGCTCGCCACCACGCGCTCGACCGAGCTCTTCACGCCGAACGGCGTGCCGCAGCTGATGCAGACGAACGGCTCTTCTTTTTTTATCACGCGCCGCTCGGCGGTCGCCGCGCGGAAGTCGATCTGCGGCTTCAGGCTGATCACCTTTTCCGGGCAGGTCGCCTTGCACAGCCCGCATTGCACGCAGGCGTCCTCGGCGAAGCGCAGCATCGGCTGCTCGGGATCGTCGCTCAGCGCGCCGGTCGGGCAGACGGTGACACAGGCAAGGCACAGCGTGCAGCCTTCCACGTTCACGTCCACCGTGCCGAAAGGCGCGCCCTCCGGCAGCGCCACCACATCGACAGGCGCCGGCGCCACGCCATGCAATTCGCGCAAGGAATGCCGCACCACGTCGCGCCGGTTGCCGATCGCGGCGAAACTGGCGGGACTGGCCGTGCCGTCCATCGGCGCGATGGCGCGCAACGATTGACCGAGCGCGTCGGGATCGTCGGTCTCGATCGCCGCCACGCGGCTGCCGGCGAAGCCGAGCCCGGCAAGGATCGGTTCGGCCAGCGCGATGGTCTGCTGCAATCCGCTGAGGTCGTGACGCGGCTCGTCCCGCGTCAGAAAGCGCAGCGCCGACGCGCCGTAGGCGAAGGCGCCCGCCACCGCTTCCAGGCCGACCTGGGTGATTTCGTTCACCTCGACCGGCAGCACATTGGCCGGCAGCCCGTCGCCGTAACGCGCCAGCGCCTCGATCAGCGGCGTGCCGTGCTCACCGTCATGGAACAAGATGATCGGCTGTTCGCCGCCGGCCGCGCGATAGGTCGACAGCAGCACACGCAATTTGCGCAGCATGGCGTCGGCCGGCGGCAGCGCATAGCCGGCGGCACCGGTGGGACATGCAGACGCACATTGCCCGCAGCCGGCGCAGATGGCGGCGTCGATCGCCACCACGTCGCCGGCCGGCGTGATGGCGCCGGTCGGGCAGAGGTCGAGGCAGCGGTGGCAGCCGACGATGCCTGAGCGCGCGTGCGCGCACAGGTCGGCGGTGAAATTGACATAGCGCGGCTTGTCGAACTGGCCGGTGAGATCGCGCGCCTTCAGCACCGCGCGCAATACGGCCGCCGGGTCGCCGGGATCGGCGCGCAGATAGCCGTCGCGCAGGTCGGCGGCGGGAAACAGCGAGGCGTCGCCGGTCAGGTCGATCAACAGGTCGCGGCGCGCCGGCACGTCTTTGCGCGCCGGGCCGAAGCACAGGCCGTCGCGCGAGGATGGCGCCGGCTGGGCGTAACCGTCGATAGTCAGCTCGAAAGCGCCGAGCGCGCCCTTGGCGGCGGTGATGCGGCCCTTGACCAGCGGAAACGTGGTGGTGCGCGGCGGCAGCACCGCGTCCGGCTGCTGGATCAGCACGGTGAGATCTAGATGGTCCTTGAGCAGCGCGGCCGCTTCCAAGGCCTGCTCGTCCTTGCCGTAGAGCAGGGCGGCGCCTTCGCTGCTCAGGCCGACATAGCTGTGCTCGGGCGCCGGCTCCGATGCCGCCGCGATCAACGCCGCCATCTTCGGGCCGGCGGCATCGGCGTCCTTCGACCAGCCGGCGGTCTCGCGGATATTGACGAAGGCGAGATCGGCCTCGCTTTCCGCTGCCACTTCGGTGAACAGCGGCGCCTCCTGGGTGCAGGCCACCTGTACCGCGCCGGCGCCGGCCGCCGCCTTGCGGAAGCGCTCCAGCTCGCCGCGACAGAACTGGCGGCCCTCGATCACCTCGGCGCCCTTGCAGGCGCGGCGCACCGTCGCGCCGTCGAGTGGCATGGTGTCTTCGCAGGAGCAGATCAGGACTTTGCGCGGCCGTTCGGCCATGTCGGGTCTCAACCTTTGTGCCGGCCCGCCTTTGTGCCGGCCCGCCCTTGCCAAGCGAAGCCCCGTAGCGGCGTCGCTTCGTCTGCAGCATCCGGTGGCGGCGGGACTGGCCACGGGACCTTCCGCCCTATAATTATAGCCATTCCAAAAAGAAAGGTAGGGCGAGGATATGCCGCTGCAGACGCGGTCAGCTTCCGGATTGTCTCCGACGGAACTCACGCTGCCGCCGCCCTATACGCCCGTGCGCCTGCGCGAATTCGGCGACGCCTTCGAGGAGGCGAAGGCGCGCGCGCCGCGCGAGGGCGCCGGCACGCTGGTCTATGTCGGCCGCTTCGACCTTGCCGAATTCGCCCTGGTGCTGGAACCGGAGGAGCCGCTGGCACAGGCGCGCCGCGCGTTCTACGCGGGCATGGCGGCGCTCAGCGATGCGCTGGCGGCCACGGCAGCGCCGGAAACCGCCATCAATATCGGCTGGCCGGACGCGGTCTATATCAACAGCGGGCTGGTGGGCGGCGGGCGCCTCGCCTGGCCGCAAGACGCGCGCGAGGACCAAGTGCCGGACTGGCTGGTGTTCGGCGCCATGATCCGCACCGCTTCCATGAGCGGCGACGAACCGGGGGCGAACCCGCAGATTACCGCGCTCGCGGAGGAAGGCTTCGGCGAGAGCATGGCGAGCCAACTGGTGGAGAGCTTCGCGCGCAATTTCATGACGGGGCTTGACGCCTGGCAGGAGAGCGGCTTCGGCGCGGTGGCCAGGAGTTATTTCGACTATTTCGAGCGCGAACGCGGCCTGCGCCGCGACATCGACGACAACGGCGATCTCCTGCTGCGCCGCATGGCGGCGTCCGATGTTGTGCGCGAGGCGCTGCTGCCGCGGCTGGCGGCGCCCGCCTGGTACGACGCGAAAACCAAGGGCCCGTGGGCATGAAGCTGCTACGCACCATCAGGCTCGATCCGTCCGACACCTTCGTTTTCGATCCTGTGGCCGAGCCGGGCGAATGGGCGGTGTCCGGCGCTTTCGCCTTCTGGGGCGGCGTACCTTCCACCCTCGAGGGTAAGGC
>JARRNI010000648.1:0-2963 GCA_037385125.1 Pseudolabrys sp. | reverse complement strand
GTCTCTGGCCGGACTATCACCATCGCCTTGAGGATCGATGGACACCATCGATACAGCAGGATGAAGAACAGCCGATCCCAGTTGGTGAACTCAATCCGGCCGCGCACCTTGCGTTGCAGCACGACCACCTGGTGTCGAAGTGCGTCGTTCTCCAACTCAAGCCGGGTCTTTGACATGAATGGGGCGGTCAAGACCGACCAGATGAATCAGACCAACGCGATCATGGTCTGCCAAAGTGAGGCGATTCCCTCCCCTAATCAATGCGGACGAGGTTTTCGGCACACACAGGGGTCGTGGGTTCAAAGCCTGTTACGCTCACCAGCATTCATAGTGGGATGGGCACTACGAAGTGCCGCAAAGGTTGTTTGGTCCGCTCACAAGCAATTCCGTCGGCGTCTGCATCGTTGTGAGGCCAATATCCTGGTTGCCCCTTGAGTGAAGGAGCTAAACCGACCAGTTCTGCGGCCTGACAATTCGGAAATGCCGCGAGGTGTTTCAGAGTTGCGGAGACTGGCCACGGACTATTCAACAAGTACCAACTAAGCCCAAAGCCGCTAATGAAAAGTATCACTGGCGCTCGAAGCGACCGGTAGATCTTTCCGAAAGCGTCGCTAAATAGCGACGACGCAGGCTCGGGGAGCGCCGGCGGCACGGGTGCCCTTTTCGGCGCGGCCGCCCGCGGCCGTCGGTCCCATTTCCTTGAGACGCGCCTGAACCCGTCCTTTAGGTCCCGCAATCTCTTCTCAGCCCCAGCAATATCGCTGTGGACAATGTCTGGTCGAGGCGCTTGCGGTGGCTGGATCATCAAAATCTCGATTGCTTTGCTAAGCCAACCAGGCAATCGTTCAAAAAGGGTAACTTACCAGCTATCTCAAAACTTAAAAGGCGCGAAGCGCGCCCTATCGCACTATGTATGATGGTGGGAGATGCCGAGCCTCGAAATCAAGATCCTTCTTCTCATCGCTTTCGCGGCGTGCATCTATCTCTTCATCGCCGAGATCAGACGCAGTCGTCGGATAAGCAGGCTTATCGCGTGGGTCGAGGCGAACTACCCGGAAAAGTGGAACGCCCTTCCGTGGGCCAATCGCAAAATAAACCGTCTTGGGGGCCTCGCGCTTATCTCCAAACAAGGCATGATCCCGGATCAACACTTTGCCGCCGAATACAACGCGACTAGGCCGTTCGGAAAAAACCAGAGCGTTGCCTTCGCCATCGCGGTAGGTGCAATCACGTTGGTGCTTCTCGGCGTTAAACTCAAATATTGGCACTGGTAAGCGGATAGTAGGGCGGCATGGGCCTAGATGTGCGGACGTTTCACCAACCGACTTACGTGGCGTGAGATCGTCGCGCTATACCGGCTGACCGTTCCGGCAAGCCCCGAACGGAATTTGCCGGCTCGCTATAACATCTGCCCCACGCAGACAATTGACACGGTGATCGAGCGCGAAGGCAAACGCGATCTGGTGCCAATGCGGTGGGGACTGGTGCCGTCATGGTGGAAAAAGACGGCTAAGGAAACGCCGTCCACGTTTAATGCGCGCGCCGAGACGGTGGCGGAGAAACCGATGTTTCGTTCCGCATTCAAGCGCGGCCGCTGCCTGATACCAGCCTCGGGCTATTACGAATGGAAAAAAACACCCAGCGGAAAGCAGCCGTACTACTACACGGCGCTTGATGGCTCGCCGCTGACGATCGCTGGGCTATGGGATGAATGGAAGGACATTGAGACCGGAGAGCCCCTTAAGTCATGCGCTTTAATAGTCACCAAGGCCAATAAGCTCGCCAGCCAGATACACGATCGGATGCCAGTTCTGTTACGGCCGAAAGATTTCGACCGTTGGCTGGCGGGCACGGCTGGTACCGAATTACTGAAGCCAGCGCCTAACGATTATTTGCAAGTTTGGCCAGTATCGAGACGTGTAAACAGTTCACGCACGCCGGGCGACAATCCGGCGCTGATCGAGATGATCCAATAGAACGAGAACGCTCCGCGCTCTCGCGATCGCCTACTGATCCAGTGCTGCATCGTTTTGAAATCCAGTCTACACTTCACCCCAAATCGATAGACACGGAGCCTCCCCATGACCACCCGACACGCCGCCTGCAGCTGCGGGCAACTTCACCTTACGATTGAGGGTGAACCATCGCGCATCGCCATGTGCCACTGCCTGGCCTGCCAGCGCCGCACCGGCGCCGTGCTCAGCAACCAGGCGCTCTTCAGCCGCGACAAAATCACATTCGCCGGTAAGTCGTCGACATGGACACGGACAGCCGAGAGCGGCAACACGCTGACCTATCACTTTTGTCCAGTGTGCGGCTCGACAGTCTACTGGGACAACACAAGCCGTCCTGGGCAGGTCATGGTTGCCATCGGCAACTTCGCCGACCCGGGTTTCCCGGCGCCAGCCATCGCCGTGTGGGAGCAAACGCGCCACAGCTGGGTCTCGCTACCGGCCGACGTGCCGCCCAAACACGCGGCGAAGCAGGGGTGATCGGTGCATGGGCTACAACGCGCGAAACGACGAAATTCACGACAATATCGGGAGGATGCAGCGCGCTTGACAGGCTGAGCGCGACGCACTGGCGATCGTGGGGCGCTTCAACGCAATTCTTTCGACTAAAGGTTACACATGGTTCTGGCCCAAGATCACAGCGGCAATCGCCGCAAAGCACCCGTGGCTCGTGATTGTGTGCGACAGTTGCGGAGCGGTTGTCGATTATCCGCATCGCCCTGCGCGACGTGCGGTGCCCCCGCTGTAACGGGTGCGGCAGACCGCGGATCGGTGCTCTGGCACGGCACGCGTCTGTCTAATGCTGCTGTTAGGTGGCTGACCGCGCCAAATCGACAATGGGTTTGCATGCAAGCCAGCCCTCTACCACAAGGTCGAGCGCATCGGCCTTTTGTAGCTCAGGGCACCGGTCATAGCCGAATAGCACTCCAATTTGGATTTGGTAGTTAGAGC
>JARRNI010000647.1:0-2969 GCA_037385125.1 Pseudolabrys sp. | reverse complement strand
TTCGCCGCGATATAGAGCGGCGTCGCCCCGCCCACATTGCGCGCGTCGATGCGCGCACCGTGCTTAAGCAGCAGGTCGATCATGGCGACACGGCCCTTGCGCGCGGCCTCGCCGAGCGCCGTGGTGCCGAAACGGTTGGCCGCCTCCGTCGACGCGCCGGCCGCGACCAGCCGCTTGGCGGCGCCCGTGCAGTTGATGGCCGCCGCCTTGAACAACGCGATGTTGCGCTGGAGCTGGGTCTCCGGCATCACCTCGTTCAGGCGCATGACGAGATTGTCGCAGGCCTTGCCTTCGGCGGTGCGCGCGCGCGCCGTGCCCGCGCCAGCGATGACGGCGGCGGCCAGCAGCAGCGAAAGCGCCAGACGCTGCGACGCGACGATCATGGTGTTGTTCCCCCGGTCATTATTTATTTCGATTGCGGCGCCTCGAACTCCGTTCATTCCCACGTAAGCGGGAATCCAGGACGCAATCTCAGAGCCTGTCGTCCTGGGTCCCCGCTTTCGCGGGGACGAACGGATTGATTCCGCGTCACCAGTGCGACGATCTTATACGCAGGCTTTGTCCTGTCGAGGGGCCGGGCGCGCGCCGGCCAACATGCGCCTCACGCTTCGCGTGCCCCCAGCACCGCTTCGATCGACACCCGCGACCAGGGCGCGGTGGCGGCGCGGAAGGCGGTGTAGGAGCCATGGATCCTGGCGGTGATGGCGTTGCGGCTTGCCAGCTCGCTTAAGACGTCGTCGGCCTGCTTGCGCGCGGCGGCGACCAGACCGGCGGGGAACGGCGTGAGCTTGACGTGGTGCTTTGTAGTCAGCGCTTGCAGCGCCTGCGCGTTGAGCCGCTCCATCTCGGCCAGCGCATAGGTCGCTTCCGCAGCACAAGCGTGCTTGATGACGGCCTTCAATTCGGCGTCGAGCGCCTGCCAGCGCTTGAGCGCCACGATGCATTCGCCGGTGCCGTTCGGCTTGTTGAAGCCGGGGTAGTAGTAGAACGGCGCCACGCGGTAGAGGCCGAGCGCGATGTCGGTGCCGGGGCCGACGAACTCGGCGGCGTCGAGCACGCCCGACTGCAGCGAGGTGAGGATTTCCGCCGGCGGCGTGGTCTGCGGCGTGGCGCCGAGGCGGCGATAGACCTCGCCGCCGAGGCCGAGCGAGCGGATTTTCACGCCGCGCAGATCGGCGAGGCTTTTCAGCGCGTGGCGGAACCAGCCGCCCATGCAGATGCCGGTATTGCCGCCCATGAACGGTTTGACGCCGAACGGCTTGTAGAGTTCGTCCCATAAGCCTTGGCCGCCGCCGGCGTCGATCCAGGCGACGTGCTCCTGCGGCGTCAGTCCGAACGGCACGGTGGTGTAGAAGGCGGCGGCCGGCATCTTGCCCTGCCAGTAGAAGGCGGCGGTGTGGCCGATGTCGGCGACGCCGTGGCCGACCGCGTCGAGCACGCCGAAAGCCGGCACCAGTTCGCCGGCCGCATGCACGGTGATGTCGATGCGCCCGCCGGAGAGCGCGCGGATGCGCTGCGCGATGCGTTCGGCCGACATGCCGGGACCGGGCAGACGCTTGGGCCAGGAGGTGACCATGCGCCATTTCATGGTCTCAGCGCGGGCGACGGCCGGGGCGGCCAGGCCGGCGGCGGCAATGCCCGCGCCGGTGACGAATTGGCGTCGCGTGGTCATGATCGACTCCATTGCTTGGGGAAATGATCGAGCGGGCCGTGGCCGTGGCCGACGGCGAGCGCGTCGGCGCCGGCGATGGCCGCGGTGACGTAAGTCTTGGCTTCGGCGACGGCTTGCTTGAGGTCGAGGCCCTTGGCGAGGCCGGCGGCAATGGCCGACGACAGGGTGCAGCCGGTGCCGTGGGTGTTCCTGGTGGCGATGCGCCGCGCGGCAAAGCGCATGACATCGCGCTGCCCGACCAGCAGATCGACGCTTTCCTCGCCGGCGCCGTGGCCGCCCTTGATCAGCACATTTTGCGGACCGAGCGCGAGCAGCGCGCGCGCCTGCTCTTCCATCTCGGCTTCGCTCCGCGCCGGCGCTGTCTCGGTGAGCGCGGCGGCTTCCAGCAGGTTGGGCGTGACGATGAGCGCACGCGGAAACAGCATGGTGCGCAGCGCGCCGACCGCCTCGGGCGCCAGCAGATACGCGCCCGATGTCGCCACCATGACCGGGTCGAGCACGACGTTGCGCGCCTCGTGCCGGTCGAGCGCGTCGGCGACGCTCGCGATGCTGGTCGCGCGCGACAGCATGCCGATCTTCACCGCGGCGACGGCGAGATCGGCGAACACGGCGTCGATCTGCGCGGCGATGAAATCAGCCGGCACGTCGTGGATGGCGGTGACCCCTTGCGTGTTCTGTGCGGTCAGCGCGGTGATGGCGGAGGCGCCGTAGACGCCGAGCGCGGCGAAGGTCTTCAGGTCCGCCTGGATGCCGGCGCCGCCGCTCGAATCCGAGCCGGCAATGGTAAGTGCGACGGGGGCGGCCATCACGTCACCCTGGCGCACGCGACCAGCGTCGCGCCGTCGAGATTGTAGAGCGCGTCGAGGATGGCGGCAGCGAAGCTGCCCGGGCCGCGCGCCTGTTCCGCCGCGACTTCTCCGGCGACGCCGAGCAGGATGAGCGCGGCAGCAGCCGCCTGGAATTCGTCGTCCTCGACGGCGAGGCAGGCGGCCAGCAGCGCCGAGCCGGCGCAGCCCATGGCGGTCACCTTGGCCATGAGGGCATGGCCGTTAGCGATCGCGGCGACGCGCGTGCCGTCGGTGACGAGATCGGCGGCACCGGACAGCGCGATGACGATGCCGTTATCGCCGGCAGCCGTCTTCAGCGCGTCGGGCGAGGGCTCGCGCCCGGCGAGCGCGCCGAACTCGGCGCCATTGAGCCGCACCACCGTGGGCGTGCGCCCGATCAGTTCGCGGGCGAATTCGTTGCGGCCAGGGGCACGGTCGACGAAGACCGGATCGAGCACCCAGGGCAGCAC
>JARRNI010000646.1:0-2978 GCA_037385125.1 Pseudolabrys sp. | reverse complement strand
CTGCGCGGTCGGCGCCGCCGGATAATGGGTTGTCGTGGGAGCGTTCATCACACCATCACCTTGCCTTCCTCGGTGATCGCCTCCTCGATGTCCTCGGCGGCGCCGCTGAGCAGCATCTCGTTGTGCGCGCGGCCGGACGGGATCATCGGGAAGCAGTTCTCCGCCGGATCGACCACGCAGTCGAACAATACCGGCTTGTCGACATCGATCATCTCGTGGATGGCGTGGTCGAGGTCTCCCGGCTTCTCGCAGCGGATGCCGACCGCGTGCATGGCCTCCGCCAGCTTGACGAAATCGGGCAACGCCTCCGAATAGCTCTCGGCATAGCGCCCGCCGTGCAGCAGCTCCTGCCATTGGCGCACCATGCCCATATAGCCGTTGTTGAGGATGAAGATCTTGATCGGCAGCCGGTACTGCACGGCAGTCGATAGTTCCTGCATGGTCATCTGCGCGCTCGCCTCGCCGGCGATGTCGATCACCAGCGACTTCGGGTGCGCGAGCTGCACGCCGACCGAGGCCGGCAGGCCGTAGCCCATGGTGCCGAGACCGCCACTGGTCATCCAGCGGTTGGGCTCGTTGAAGGAATAGAACTGAGCCGCCCACATCTGGTGCTGACCGACTTCCGTCGTGATGTAGACGTCCTTGTCCTTGGTCAGCTCGTACAGCCGCTGGATGGCGTATTGCGGCTTGATCACCTCGTTCGACTGCCGGTAGGCGAGCGACTTGCGCGCGCGCCACTTGTCGATCTGTTTCCACCAGTCGGCCATGGCCTTCTTGTCGGCGTGGCGCGCCTCCGTGCGCCACAGCCGCACCATGTCCTCCAGCACATGGGCACAGTCGCCCACGATCGGCACGTCCACATGGATGTTCTTGTTGATCGACGAGGGGTCGACGTCCACGTGGATCTTCTTCGAGCCGGGCGAGAAGGCGTCGATACGGCCTGTGATACGGTCATCGAAGCGCGCGCCGATGCAGACCATGACGTCGCAGTCGTGCATCGCCATGTTGGCTTCCAGCGTGCCGTGCATGCCGAGCATGCCGAGCCACTGCTTGTCGGTGCCGGGATAAGCGCCGAGTCCCATCAGCGTGGAGGTGATGGGGAAGCCGGTAAGCTTGACCAGCTCGCGCAGCAATTCGGTCGCCGCCTTGCCAGAATTGACCACGCCGCCGCCGGTATAGAAGACCGGCCGCTTGGCACGCGCCATCAAATCGACCGCCTCCTTGATCTTCCCCATGTCCCCTTTCACCTTAGGGTGGTAGCCGCTGTGGGGAAAATCCTTGGGCCGGAAGTAGAGACCGGTGGCGAACTGTACGTCCTTGGGGATGTCGATCACCACCGGCCCCGGCCGGCCGCTGGCGGCGATGTGGAAGGCCTCGTGCAACACGCCGGGCAGGTCCTCAATGCGCTTGACCAGGTAATTGTGCTTGGTGCACGGGCGGGTGATGCCGACGGTGTCGGCCTCCTGAAAGGCGTCATTGCCGATCAGATGGGTGGGCACCTGGCCGGTGATGCACACGAGCGGGATCGAGTCCATCAGCGCGTCGGTGAGGCCGGTCACCGCATTGGTGGCGCCGGGCCCGGAGGTTACCAGCACGCAGCCGACCTTGCCGGTCGAACGGGCATAGCCTTCCGCCGCATGCACGGCGCCCTGTTCATGACGGACAAGCACGTGCCGCACCTTGTCTTGATTGAAAAGGGCGTCGTAGATCGGCAGCACCGCGCCGCCCGGATAGCCGAACAGATGCTTCAGGCCCTGGTCGGCGAGCGCCTCGATCACCATTTCGGCGCCGGTCATTTCCCGTGTCATGGCTGCATCCTTTTCGTCGTCACTCCCCCGCTCGCTGAGGAAATAAAAAAGGCCCGTAAAGGGCCATGTCCGGACGAAGCACCTGCGAAAACCCCTATCAGGGCCGCATGGGCCGCGTCCGAACCTTTACTACCAGAGCAATAATATTGCGTGACATCGTTTTCACCCGAACTATCGTTGCGCGGGTTATAGGATCGCTCTCGCACCCGGTCAAGGGGAATTCGCCGATCTATAATCTATTTTAGCTCCCCGCGAGCTGGCTTTCGAGGACTTTCTCCGCCTGCTCCGTCTCGACCCACGGCCAGTCCTTCATCTGATTGCGGAACCACGTGGGCTGACGCTTGGCGTAGCGGCGGGTGTCGATCACGGCGCCCGCGGCCGCATCTTCCAAAGAGATTTCGCCTTTGAGATGGCGGATCAGCCAGGGCACGCCGTGCGCCTTCATCGCCGGCAGTGAGGGATCGAGTTGGCGCGCGGCGAGCCGCTTCACTTCCTCCAGCGCGCCGGCTGCGAGCATGGCCGCGAAGCGCGTCTCGATCCGGCGCACCAGCTCGTCGCGCGCGCAGGTAACGAACACCTTGATCGTCTTGCCGGCATCGATCAAGGGCGGCATGCCCTCGCGATGCCAGTCCGACAGCGAACGCCCGGTCGCCAGTATCACTTCCAGCGCGCGCGAGATGCGCGCGCGGTCACTGACAGTAATGCGCTGCGCGCTCACCGGGTCGAGCCGCACAAGCTCGGCGTGCAACGCGGGCGCACCCTCCGTCTCGATGCGCCCGCGCACTTGCGTGCGGATAGCGGCCGGGATCGGCGGCACCGCCGCAAGCCCCGCAGTGAGCGCCTTGAAATAGAGCCCGGTGCCGCCGACCAAAATGGCGGAGCGTCGTTGCGCCTTCAACTGGCCCAGCACCTCACCCACATCGCGCAGCCATTGCCCAGTGGAATAATTGACGGCGGCGTCGACATGGCCGTAGAGCCGGTGCGGCACGCGTGCCTCTTCTTCCGGCGTCGGCCGCGCGGTGATGATGCGCAGATCGCGATACACCTGCATGGAATCGGCATTGACGATCGTCGCGCCGAGACGCTCGGCTAGCCGCAGCGCCAGCGCCGACTTGCCGCTGGCGGTCGGGCCTGCAATAAGCACCGCGCGCCTAAGGTGTCCTGTCATCG
>JARRNI010000645.1:0-3000 GCA_037385125.1 Pseudolabrys sp. | reverse complement strand
AATAGCTCCGCCGAGAAGATATTCGGGTATTCATCGAAAGAAATCATTGGCAAGCATGTTGGGACATTTTACCGACCGGATGATCGTCGGGCCGGCGAGCCTGTTCATGCGCTGTCAGCAGCCATACATGGCGGGAAGCACGAAGTTGAAGGATGGCGTATTCGAAAAAATGGAGCGACACTTTATGTCACCGGCTCTATTTCCGATATACGAGACGAAAAAGGTAACTTAATTGGTTTTGCCAACGTGCTTCGCGATACAACAGAACGGCGTGACGAGCAAGAAAAGCTGATTCAGACGCGCGAACAACTCCTAATGGCCCAGAAAATGGAGGCCATAGGTAAATTAACTGGTGGCATCGCGCATGACTTCAACAATTTGTTGATGATTATCGGAGGGAACGCCCAGACCTTCACACGTTTACTTGATCCGAAGTTGCCGCGAGCGATCGAAGCGATCCAGATAGCGGCGAAACGAGGAGAGAGTCTCACGCGCCAATTGCTTACATTTTCCCGTCGTCAACAACTTAGCCCGACAATTGTCGATTTGGACGACTGCATAAAAAATATGCGCACAATGATTCAGAGCTCTCTTCGGGGAAATATTATATACCACGAAAAAATAAAGCCGGATGTACGACCGGTCAAAATCGATCTTTCTGAATTCGAGCTCGCTATCGTAAATATCGCTGTTAACGCTCGCGACGCGATGCCGAGTGGTGGCACATTCACTTTGTCCGTTTCCAATGTAACGAGTGATCATGTTCTGCCTGTTGCACTGAATGGGCCGCTTGTGGCAATAGAATGCCATGATACCGGCACGGGCATTCCGCCGAATTTACTCTCGAAAATTTTTGACCCGTTTTTTACGACGAAGGAAGTGGGCAAAGGAACGGGGCTTGGTTTGTCTCAGGTATACGGCTTTGCCCATCAGGCTGGCGGAACCGTAAAAGCTGAAAGTGCGGTCGGACAAGGGACAACGCTTACAATCTATCTTCCGTATAGTTTCGAAGAAAAAATTGCTGGCATGGAAGTTCCCGTGCAGGAGGACGTTGGACAAAAGCGTCCGGTAGTTCTCATCGTCGATGACAGTCCCGAGGTGGCAGAAGTGACATCATCTTTATTCCAACATCTCGGCTACTGGCCGATTTATCGAGAGTCAGGGGAGTCCGCATTGAAACTGCTATCGGGCGGCACGAAAGTGGATCTTGTGTTCACTGATATTGTCATGCCAGGCACAATTGATGGTGTCGGCTTGGCAATCGAAATTCGCACGCGCTTTCCCGATGTGCCGGTCATACTTACCACTGGCTACACCGATGCAGCACAGACAGTTCCCTCAGACTTGAAAATATTGCGTAAGCCTTTTGATGCTGACGTGCTCAAGGCCTTTATTCAAGAAACGACAGTAGCGAATGTAGTGCATTAAAGCGTGAGAATGAGAACCTGTCCCGGTTTGTCACCTGCGTGTACCGAAAACCTTCGCTCTACGGCTGCTCCAAGAAGGTGCCGGGGCCTACCGCGCTGTAGTAGCGGACCTCAGTGATGAAGCAAAATCCAAGGCCCCGGATGCGGTTTATGAATGCCTGATGCAGTTCGAAATCGGCGGCAGCTTTGCGACGGAGCTAGAGGTCGTCATAGGATCTGGTGCCCGACCCAGCTAGCCTTCAAAGAGTAATTATTCCGGCGAACCCGATGGTACCGAAAAATTGTCGAGGGCACTATGAGCCTCTTTTACAAGTTCGCGTACGCAATCGGTTTTATTCCGTGGGAAAACGCGGCAACCCACCGACCGGCCGCTGACCAAGTGGCAGCTTTGTTCGATCGTGAACAGTCGGAGCGCTCACGGCCGTACGGCCGCGCCCTTGATCTAGGCTGCGGTACGGGGCATTGGACAGTCGATCTGGCTTCGCGCGGCTGGCCGGTCACTGGCATCGAACTTGTGAGCAGCGCCTTACGTAAGGCACGCACGCGGGCAAAAGACGCCGGTGTTGACGTGCAGTTTATACAAGGCGATGTGACGGCGTTGCGGGCGGCCGGAATCCAACCAGGCTTTCAATTCATCTGGGACTTTGGGACCGTTGTGTGTACCGAAAACCTTATCCGCGTTGATGTGGCGAGGGAATCGCCTAATCTGTGGTGATGATCGCGCTGCTATGGCTCGTCCTGGCCGCCCTGGGCTCGCGCTTCAAATCGAAGGGCCAGCTTGAGGCAGAGAATATCGCGCTTCGGCATCAGGTGATGGTGCTGCAGCGCCAGGCGCGTGGCCGGATCCGGCTTACGAACATCGATCGGTTGTTTCTGGTTCAGCTTTACCGTTGGTTTCCGGCGATCTTGCAGGTCCTTGCCATCGTTCAGCCGGAGACGGTCATTCGCTGGCAAAGAGCCGGTTTTCGCCGCTATTGGCGTTGGAAGTCGCATTCGCGGGGAGGGCGGCCGCACATCGATGCGGAACTGCGCGCTTTGATTCGGAGAATGAGCATCGAGAACCCGATTTGGGGACCTCCGCGCATCCACGGCGAGCTGCTCAAGCTCGGCTTTGAGGTCGCACAATCGACGGTGGCCAAATACATGACCAAGCGATGGGGCCCGCCTAGCCAGGGATGGCGTACCTTTCTGCGGAACCATGCCCCAGACATCGCTGCCATGGATCTATTCGTGGTCCCGACCATCGGGTTCAGCCTGCTCTATGCCTTGGTCATAATCAGGCTGGACCGGAGAGAGCTGGTCTGGATCAACGTGATACGAAATCCGACCGCAGAATGGATCGCGCGCCAGCTCACCGAAGCGTTCCCTTGGGAAAAAGGCGCCAGGCTACCTCATCGGAGATAATGACCGCATCTACGGCGAGCTCACCTTGCGCCGCATTCGTGCCATGGGCATCCGAGACAGGCCTATAGCGCCGGCTGCGCCCTGCCAGAATGGCTTTGCCGAACGGGTGATCGGTTCGATCCGGCGCGAGTATCTCGATCACCTCATCGTTTTGAGCGAGGCGCAGCTC
>JARRNI010000644.1:0-3002 GCA_037385125.1 Pseudolabrys sp. | reverse complement strand
ATTTTCGTCAGGTCCACCTTCTGCTGGCGTGCCAACGCGAGCAGCAGGTCGAGCGGGCCCTCGAAGCCCTCGACGTCGACGATCATCGCCGGCTCGCTGTCGGCGCGGTCGGCTTCCTGTAACGCGGTGTCGAATTCGTCGGCGCTCATGAGGCTGTGGTCCGGTGCTGGGGGGCCGGCGCGCCGGCCATCATGCGCGCGAACAGGGCGCGGGTGGCGGCGGCGTCGAACTGTTCGGGCGCCGAGCGCTGATTGAGTGCCGCCTCGGCGCGCCGGGCGGCGTCGCCGGCGAGCTGGGGCACATTGGCCGCGACCTCGCGCATCTCGGCGAGATCGCCGTTGCAATGCAGGACGACGTCGCAGCCGGCGGCAAGCGCGGCACGGCTGCGCTCGGCCAGCGAGCCAGACAAGGCGCCCATCGATATGTCGTCGCTCATCAGCAGACCCCGGAACCCGATGAAGTCGCGAATCACTTCCTGCACTATTGTGACGGAAGTGGTGGCTGGTGCGAGCGGGTCGATGCCAGAAAACACAACATGTGCGGTCATGCCGAGGGGAAGTTCCGCCAGCGGCTTGAAGGCGGCGAAATCGGTCCGTTCCAGGGTGGCGCGGTCGGTGTTCACCACCGGCAGCCGGCGGTGACTGTCGGCCGGCGCGCGGCCGTGGCCCGGCAGGTGCTTGAGTACCGGCAGGACCCCGCCAGCCTTTAGGCCTTGCGCGATCGCCCCGGCGATGGCGGCCACTTTGGCCGGCTCCGTGCCGTAGGCGCGGTCGCCGATCACCGCGTCGCTGCCCGGAACCGGGACATCTGCCAGCGGCAGGCAGTCGATGTCGATGCCAAGCGGCCGCAGATCGGCGGCGATCAGATGGCCGGCCAGGCGCGCCGCCGCCAGGCCGGAGGCCGGCTCGCGGTCGTAGAGATCGCCATAGCGGGCGCCGGCCGGATAGGATGGCCAATGCGGCGGGCGCAAGCGCTGTACTCGGCCGCCCTCCTGGTCCACCAGCACGGGCGCTTCCCAGCCCATCGCATCGCGGAATGATTTAACAAGTTCAATGACTTGTTGTGGTGTTTTGATGTTGCGCTTGAAAACGATGAGGCCCCACGGCACGGCCTCGCGCAGGAAGGCGCGTTCGTTGGCGGAAAGCGACAATCCCGCCAGCCCGGTAATGAATGCGCGTGCAGGCATGCCGGCGGATTAGACCGCGGGCGCCGCAAGGGTCAAGCGCCGGCGGCTTAAATCCTTTGGACGAAACAGTTTCCGCCGGCGGCCTTGAGGCGCGAGCACATCTGATGCGCCGCCTGCGAGTTCGCGAAGGGGCCGACCATGGCGCGGTAGTAGATGCCCTTGCCGCCGAGGTCGACGCGGCGGACCATGGTGTGATGGCCGCCGAGCTGGGAGCCGAACTTGGCCTGCAGGTGCTGTAGGGATGCTTCGGCGTCGGCCTTGTTGTGGCGCGAGGCGACCTGGACCGCATAGCCGCCGGCGGCGGCTGCCGGCGCGGGCTGCGCCGGCTGCGGCGCGCGCGCCGTATGCATCGGCTGCTGCGTCTGATTTGGGTTCAGCGACAACGGCGCGTTACGCGGCACCGCCGCCACGTGATGCTCGCGCGGTGCCGGGCGCGCCGCGGCGTGATGCGGCGCCGGCTTGGCCGCAGGCTTGGCGGGTTCGGCCATTGCCTCATGTGAAGCGTGTGCGGCCGATTTTTCCGATGCGGCCGGAGGCGGGAATGCCGACGACGCAGCCGATGCAGGCGGCGCCGCGAGCGGCGGGGAGCTCTTGGGCGCGACGCCCTTGGGGGCGGCATCGGCCAAGACCGTGCCGTCGGGGCGGATGGCGATGGTGTGAACCTTCTTCGGCTGCACGCCGACCACGCCGCTGCCGAGCCCGGGCAAGATCGAGCCGGAGGGCATGCCGTTCTGGTCGTGCGGCAATACCACCCCGGCCGGCTTGCCGTTCATAGCAATCGGCTGCTCTTCACGTGAAACCAGCTTCTCGTCCTGGCCGTGCTCGGCCACGCGGTCGTAGATGAACTTGCCGTTTTTGGCGTCCTTGGTCTTCTTGGCGGGGACGATCTTGGCCGGCTTGCTGTCGGCCTTGATGACCGGGGGCGGACCGCTGGGGGCGGACGAGCCGAAAATAGCGCGATAGCCGAAGGCGCCGGCGGTTCCGACCACGGCGAGGGCGAAAACCGCGGCGATCCCCAGGATGCCCATGCGCCGGCGCGGCGGCACGTCGTCATAGAAATGCTGATCCTCGCCCTCCGGGAGCGGGGCATTGGGGTAGTATGACTCGGGCTCGTAACCGCCCTCCCCGCCGGTATAGCCGGGCACGCCGTGCTCGTAGGCGGCCGGCGAGTACTCGGCCGGATGCAGGCCGGGCGGCGGCGGATAGCCGCCAGCCTGCTGCATGCCCGGCGGCGGCGCCGCGGGCGGCGGGATATAGCCGGCGTCGGCCGCGACATGGTCAGCCCACTCGGAACTCACCCGCGGCGGCTGCGGCGCCGGGGGTGGCTCCGGCGGCAGCGCCTGGTTCTGCCGGCCGTATTCGGCAAAGGGGTCGTTCTGCCCGATCAGCCGCGCCAGCTCCGCCAACGGGTCGTTGGGGGAGGCGTCGGGCTGCGCGCGGCCGGCATCCTGCGGCGGCGCCGGATTCGCACGGAAGGTTCGCTGGGTGTGGTCGTTCGCCATTCGGTCCCCGATGATGGTCTTAAAAAACAGGCCCCTGCCCCACCTACGGCTGGCGCAAGTCGCAGTGGTCGCGGCCTATCGCATCTCGTCGGGCGCGGCGACCCCGAGCAGCGAAAGCCCGGCCGCCAGCACCGTCACGATCCCCTGCACCAGCGCGAGCCGCGCCAAGGTTGTTTCTGGATCATTCTGGATAATGAAGCGTAAATGAGGCAGATCCTTGCCGCGCGTCCAGTGGGTGTGAAATTCGCTCGCCAGCTCATAAAGATAGAAGGCGATCCGGTGCGGCTCATGGGCGGCGGCGGCAGCCTCCACGG
>JARRNI010000643.1:0-3003 GCA_037385125.1 Pseudolabrys sp. | reverse complement strand
CCGTAGGCGCCCGTTGGCGCGGATATAGGGCTGATCGAGCCGCTGGGTGCGCAACCCGTCCACCACGTGGCGGGTCTTGTCGGAAATCCACTCCTCGTTCACCTCGTCATTGGCGCGCGGCAGGATGCGCATGACCTCGCGCCCGCGGCTGTCGATGCGGATGGCCGAGCCGAGCGCGTCCATGACGTCGACCGACTGGGTCTTGGTCAGCTCCCAGGAACGCGCCGAGAAGGCGTAGGGCTTGGAGGTGAGCGCGCCGACCGGGCAGAGATCGACCACGTTGCTCTGCAGCTCCGAGGTCATGGCGTGCTCGAGATAGGTGGTGATCTCCATGTCCTCGCCGCGGCCGATGGCGCCGAGCTCCGGCACGCCGGCGACCTCGGTGGAGAAGCGGATGCAGCGCGTGCAGTGGATGCAGCGCGTCATGATGGTCTTGACCAGCGGCCCGATATACTTGTCCTCAACCGCGCGCTTGTTCTCGGCGAAGCGCGAGGCGTCGACGCCATAGGCCATGGCCTGGTCCTGCAGGTCGCATTCGCCGCCCTGGTCGCAGATCGGGCAGTCGAGCGGATGGTTGATCAGCAGGAACTCCATCACGCCTTCGCGCGCCTTCTTCACCATCGGCGTCTTGGTATTAACCTGCGGCGGCGAGCCGTCCTTGCCGGGGCGGCAGTCGCGCACGCCCCAGGCGCAGGAGGCGACCGGCTTGGGCGAGCCGACCAGCTCGACCAGGCACATGCGGCAATTGCCGGCGATCGACAGCCGCTCGTGGAAGCAGAAGCGCGGGATTTCCGCGCCCGCCGCCTCGCAGGCCTGGAGCAGCGTGTACTCCGGCGGGACGTCGATCTCTTTGCCGTCGATGATGAGCTTGGTCATCGTTTCTCGTTTCAGGTCATTTGGCTCGGTTCAGTTCACATTTCCTGGTGCGCATGCTCGCCGCACCAGTCGTCGCGCTTGGTGGTCGCCCATGAGGGGTAATGCCGGGCCCGGTCGGGCAGTTCGGCCCATTGCGCCGGCGGCGCATAGCGGCGGCATTGCCCCATAAGCGAGCGTTGCCGGCTCGCTTCCCCGCCAGTGCCTTCCGGCAGGGGCCACCAGGACCGGCAGTTGAAGCACCTCAGATTTCTGTTGTCCCACGACATGGGTTCGCTCCACGGGTTACCCCCTCCCCGCCTACAAAGCCGCGGCGGCGGCGCGCGGCCGTGCCGCCGCCATAACGCCGCGCTGCGTCTTCCACAGCCGGGCGCCGGGCAGGTGCTCCCAGCCGAAAGCCTCGTCACTCGGCCCCTGCGCCTTCAGGCGCTCGAGCCGCGCCACGCCCTCTTCCATGGTCGGGCGATGGCCGGCCGGCACCCACCACATGACCAAGGGGCTCTCGATCGGTGCGAACCAGTCCTCGCGGCGGCGGTAGAAGCGGCCGTGCAGGGTCTGCCAGACGAAACGCTCCAGCGCTTGCTCGTTCTCCCACAGCGTCAGGTTCGGCAAAATGGTCGGGTCGCCATAGACCGTCATATTCATGGCGTGGCCGCTGTCATCCTGCAGCCGCCAGACGAAGCCCTCGATCTGCTCGGCCAGCCTGTTGACGCGGTCGACATTATCGACGAACTCGGCCATGCGCGGGTCGTCCAGCGGATAGCGGATGCGCGCGATGTTGAATTCGGCGAGATTGCGTTTCGTCATGCCGCGTGCTCATTCGGGCTACAGCGCGCCGTCTTCCACAGGTGCGTCGAGGCCGCCGCCCAGTCGAACGCGTAGTCGCTGGCGCCGTTCGCGGTGAAGTGATCGAGGCGCGCCATCGCCTCGTCGATCGTGGGCCGATGGCCGGCCGGCAGCCACCACATCACGAAATAGGGCTTTTCGAAGTGCTCGAACCATTCCGCCCGCCGGCCGTAGAAGTGCTTGTGCACGGTCTGATAGACGAAGCGCTCGAGCGCGGCGACGCTCTTCCATACCGACATGTTGATGGCGATGCGCGGATCGGCATAGGGACGCGTCGCGGTGGAGTTGCCGCTCTCGTCGATATAGCGCCACACGAAGCCGGGCGTGCGCTCGGCCAGCGCGTTCACCCGCGCGAGGTTGCCGGTGAAATCCGCCATGCGCGGATCGTCGACCTCGTAGCGGATGCGGCCGAGGTTGAGCTGCGCCAGATGATGGTTCGCCGGCTGCTGCATGGTCGTCACTCCGCCGCCTCGCGCACGGCGCCTTCGGCCGTGGCGTTACGGGTATAGTCATCGATGCGCCGTTCGATCTCCGGGCGGAAATGACGCAGCAGGCCCTGCACCGGCCAGGCGGCGCCGTCGCCGAAGGCACAGATGGTGTGACCCTCGATCTGCTTGGTCACCTCCATCAGCATGTCGATCTCGCGCTTTTGCGCGCGGCCTTCCGCCATGCGCGTCAAGACGCGCCACATCCAGCCCATACCTTCGCGGCAGGGCGTGCACTGGCCGCAAGATTCGTGCTTGTAGAAGTAGGAGATGCGCGTCATCGCCTTGACGATGTCGGTCGACTTGTCCATCACGATCACGGCGGCGGTGCCGAGCGCCGATTGCTTGTCGCGGCAGCCGTCGAAATCCATCAGCAGCGTATCGGCCTGATCGGGCCCTGCCGGCACCAGCGGCATGGACGAGCCGCCGGGAATCACCGCCAGCAGATTGTCCCAGCCGCCGCGCACACCGCCGGCATGGGTCTCCAGCAGCTCGCGCAGCGGAATGCCCATGGCCTCTTCCACGTTGCACGGCTTCTCGACGTGGCCGGAAATGCAGAACAGCTTGGTGCCGGTATTGTTGGGGCGGCCGAAGGAAGCGAACCAGGCGGCACCGCGCCGCATGATGTCGGGCACCACCGCGATCGATTCCACGTTGTTGACCGTGGTCGGGCAGCCGTAGAGGCCGACATTGGCGGGGAACGGCGGCTTCAGGCGCGGCTGGCCCTTCTTGCCCTCCAGGCTTTCGAGCAACGCCGTCTCCTCGCCGCAGATATAGGCGCCGGCGCCGTGGTGCACGA
>JARRNI010000642.1:0-3005 GCA_037385125.1 Pseudolabrys sp. | reverse complement strand
GGGCTCGCTGTAGAAGGGATTGCGGATGTAATGCGGGCCATCGAAGCTGTCGTCTTCATCGACGAGCACGACGGCGAGCACGAACTTGTCGCCCTGGTTGAAGGCGTAGAGCATTTCGTTGCGGGTCACCGTCACGGTGCTCGCGCCTTTGACGCGGCCCTTCACCTCGATATGCCGGGGCTCGGGCTGCCTGCCCGCGCGCTCCGGCGGATAGGCGGTCAGGTCCCAGCCGCATTTATCGGCGGAGACATCGACGACACGCCACCCGCGCGCCTCCTCGGCCTGGCGGACGGCATCCATGGCGATCTGCTCGATGCGCGAGCGTGCCTGGGCGTCGGCGGCGAAGGTCGCAGCGACGGCGTCGAGAGGCTCCTCGCCGCGCAGTTTGCTCATCAGGCCCGCGGGGACGATCAGCGCCGCGCCCAGCACCACGGGCGTGCCGCTCACCACATGGCGCATGGCCTGGAGCGCCTTCTTGCGGCTCTCCAGACGGCTGCCGAGATCGGCAATCGTGCGCTCGACGTTTTGAAGGTTGAGCCGGACATCCTTGCCCGCTTCGGCGTCCTCCTTGAGCTTCAGCCAGCGGTCCTGCCAGAAATCAATTTCCTTGGTCAGGCGCTCGTTGACGGCGGCGAGGGTCTTGTCCACGTGGGCAATGCGCCGCTGCGCGACTTCCCGGTAGTGGTCCGGCACCAGAGTCTGGGCGGCCAGGGCGAGCGCGCGGCCCTCCTGTCCCGAGGCGATCCAGGGCGCGGCAAGGGTCTCGTCGAGCAGCGCCTGCTCTTCCTGCGGCAGCGGCTCGAGATCGAGATGCGGCGCCCAGCCCGCGAATGTGGCCTTGCCGTCCGGTCCGACGCACACGAATTGCAGGCGCTTGGAGAGCACGATGTCCTCGCCTGACTTGATCTCATGAGTCAGCAGGAACAAGAGCGCGGGATCGAGGCCCTCGTCCGCGGGGTCGATCAGGATCGCCCCCTGGCGCAGCAGGTTGGCGTGCCGCTCCAGGAGCATGTCGGTCATCGAGAGCATCAGCGGATGGCCGGGGTGCATCAGCACGGCCCGCTCCATCCCCGGCTTGTCGAGGGGCTGGATTGCCTGACGCTCGAAGCAAATCCGGCTGTAGCGCTTGAGAACCGGCTCGTGATCGCGCCGGTTACGCCCGGTGATGCGGCGGTCGCGCTCGCGAATCGCCGCCGGAACATGGGTGATCTCGAAGCGTCCGGCCTCGCGCGGATGGGCCGTGCCGCCGAGGGCATCGAGCGCCTTGCCGAAGTAGGCCCGCACAAAAAAAGGCTGCAAGCGGCGCGCTTCAGCCTTCTCCATCTCCTCCTTGACGGCGAAGAGCCGCTCGGGGCTCATCGTCTCTTGCGCGAGGGCATTGCGGTTCAGCAGGGATTTCAGGTGCTCGTGATCGAGCGCCTGGTCGATCTTCCGGGTCAGGCGCGCGCGGATGTCGGGGCGGTCCCCGTAGCGGATCGCCTCCATCAGAAGGTCCTTGAGGCTCGTCTCCTCGAAGACCTCGCCGAGAATGTCGAAGACGCGGCCCTTGAGGGCGGCGCTCTCGACTTCGAGCTTCATCAGGAGACGGTGGTAGACATCGCCCTCGCGCGTTACCTTGGCGACGAGGTTCCACAGATGGCACACCTCCTGTTGCCCGATACGGTGGATGCGCCCGAAGCGCTGCTCCAGGCGGTTCGGGTTCCAGGGCAGGTCGTAGTTGACCATCAGGTTCGCGTTCTGGAGGTTCACGCCTTCCCCCGCGGCATCGGTCGCCACCAGGACTCGCACATCGGGGTCGGAGCGGAACAGGGCTTGAAGACGGCGGCGCTCGTCGCGGTGCGTGCCGCCGTGAATGGTGACAATGGCGTCCGGGTTGCCGAGCACGCCCGCGATCTTGCCGTGCAGATAATTGAGCGTGTCGCGGTGCTCGGAAAAGATGATGAGCTTGCGCTGCCGCCCCGAGGCATCGCGCATCTCGGGATTGTTCTGGAGGATTTTCGAAAGCTCGTCCCACTTGCGGTCCTGCCCTGATGCCACGACCGTCTTGGCCTGGTGCTCAAGACCCTGGATGATGGCGATCTCGGCCTCCAGCTCGGCGACGGTCTTTGCGGCGGTCGCCTCGTCGATCAGGGTCTCCTCTAACCCCTCCTGCTCTTCGGAGCTGAGATCGTCGTCGTCCTCGGGGATGTCGGCGATGGTCTCGGCCAGCGCCTCGCGGCCCTTGATGCCGAGCTTCTCCTCGCGCAGGCGGTTCTCCAGCCGCTCGCGGCGGCGCCTGAGGGATTGGAAGATCGCCTCCGGGCTGGAGGCGAGGCGGCGTTGCAGGGCGGTGAGAGCGAAGCCGACTGAGCCCTTGCGCGGTCCCTTGAGCTGGTCGGCCTTGCCCATTTCGGTCTTGACGTATTCGGTGACGGCTTCGTAGAGCGCGGCCTCGATCGGCGACAGATCGTAGTTGACCGTGTACGCCTTGCGCTCGGGAAAGAGCGGCGTACCGTCGAACTTGACCAGCTCTTCCTTGACCATGCGGCGCATCAGGTCCGAGGCATCGACCTTGTGCACGCCGTCGCGGAACTTGCCGTAGAAGCGGTCGGAATCGAGCAGCGAGAGGAAAAGCTGGAAATCCTCTTCCTTGCCGTTGTGCGGCGTTGCCGTCATCAGCAGCAGGTGGCGGACATGCGCGCCGAGCTTCTCGGCAAAGCGGAACCGCCCCGTTTTCTCCAGCATCGAGCCGAAGTAGTGGGCGGCGAGCTTGTGGGCCTCGTCAAAGACGGCGAGGTCCCAGCCCGGCGTGCAGAGTTTGTCCTGGAGCTCTTCGTTCCGGGCGAGCTGGTCGAGCCGAACGATCAGCCGCGGGAAGTCCTCGAACGGATTGCCGCTCGGCGAGGTCTGATCGAGCAGCGCGGAGTAGATGTGAAACTCCAGCCCGAACTTCTCGAACAGCTCGTCGCGCCACTGCTCGACCAGGCTCCCGGGCGCGACGATGACGATACGATGCGCGTCCGCAC
>JARRNI010000641.1:0-3010 GCA_037385125.1 Pseudolabrys sp. | reverse complement strand
GCCATCTCCAAGTCGCTGGTGGAGCTGCACGGCGGCCGCATGCGCATCCGCTCGACGATGGACAAGGGCACGCTGGTGGTGGTGCGCCTGCCACTCGAGCCGCATTGCGCGCTACCGAAGGAAGAAGCGGCGTGACCTTTCCTTTACCTCCCTTTGCAAGGGGGAGGGAACGAGAGGCGGTGCCGGCTATGCGCCTTGCCGAGAATCCGCACGAAGCTCTCGCGCACCCGCGCCTGCGTCCCGGTAAGCGTCGCCTCCAGTGCGGCGAAATCCGACACGTCGTCGGCGCGCGTCAGAAGGCGCATCAGCCCCGGCCCGCCGGCCTTCGGACAATGGTTTTCCCACCAGTCCCACCCGTGCGCCGCAGCAAGCCGGCCACAGGCATTATATATTGCGCCGCTCGCGCGCAATTTGTATTTATTCAGTATCGAGTTTCTAACCGCTAAATACCCAGGCGAATTCAAGTGGACGCGTTGTTCCATATCAACATCGGCGAGATGATCGCCCGGTTCGGCTATTTGGGCATATTCGCATTGGTTTTCTTCGAATGTGCGGGCGTCCCCTTGCCCGGCGAGATGGCGCTGATTTCGGCCTCTATTTTTGCCGGCACCACCACTCACATGCATATCGAGTTCGTCATCCTGGCGGCGGCTTCAGGGGCCATCCTGGGCGACAATCTGGGGTTCTGGTTCGGCCGCCGTTTTGGATTTGAGTTCCTCCACCGTATCGGCCCCTACATGCATCTGACGGAACCGCGGCTGAAGATCGGCCGAATGCTTTTCCAACGGCACGGCGGCAAGGTCGTTTTCTTTGGCCGCGTCACCGCGCTGTTGCGGACCTGGGCTGCGATCCTTGCCGGCGCCAATCGTTTTTCGCCGCAGCGGTTTTTCGTCTGGAACGCGAGCGGCGGCATTTCCTGGGCTACGGTCTATGGATTAGGCGGCTACTTTTTCGGCCAGTCGGTCACGCTGTTCGCCGGGCCGGTCAGCATCGGCTTGTCGGTGGCCGTCGTGATCGGGATTGCCGCGATCTATTTCTTGTTCAAGAAACATGAGCAACGGCTGATCGCGGAAGCGAACCGGAGCCTGAGCGCCGAATAGCCACCCTTCCGTTAACGCCGCGGCTATGGCGCCTTGCCGAGAATCCGCACGAAGCTCTCGCGCACGCGCGCCTGCGTCTCGGTGAGCGTCGCCTCCAGCGCGGCGAAATCCGGCACGTCGCCGGCGCGCGCCAAGAGGCGCAAAAGGCCCGGCCCCGCCGTTTTCGGATCGAACGCCCCCGGGAGACACAGCCGCAGGATCTGCGTCACGTCGTGATAAAGCCGCACCGCCGGGCGCAGCACCTCCGCGTCTTCCACCGCCAGCAGCCGCAGGCGCCACGCTTTGTCGAGCACGCCCGCGGTCGAGGTGTCGAGGATTTCCGGCTGCTCGTGCGCGTGCACGAGCTGGAGATATTGCGCGATGAACTCGATGTCGATCAGCCCGCCGGCGGCGTATTTGAGGTCCCAGCGGTCCTTGTCGCCCTTCTCCTTGGCAATGGCCGCGCGCATCTCCACCACGTCGCCGGCGATCAGCGCCTTGTCGCGCGGGCGCTGCAGGATGCCGCGGATGACCGCTTCCACCCGCGCCTTGAATTCGGGCGACGCCGAAACCACGCGCGCGCGCGTC
The DNA here is from genome assembly GCA_037385125.1 of Pseudolabrys sp. GTDB lineage: Bacteria > Pseudomonadota > Alphaproteobacteria > Rhizobiales > Xanthobacteraceae > Pseudolabrys. The sequence continues at coordinate 1,343 of JARRNI010000641.1, read as the reverse complement.
AGCGCCATGTGCTCCCAGGTCCAGGCCTCGGTTTCCTGGTAGTCGGAGAAGCTTTCGATCTGCGTCGCCAGCGGGCCGGCGCGGCCGGACGGGCGCAGCCGCATGTCGACCTGGTAGAGCGCGCCGTAATTGGTCTGCGCGGTCAATGCATTGATCAGCCGCTGCGTGAGCCGCGCGAAATATTGCGGGCCGTAGAGCGGGCGCTCGCCGTCCGACTCCGGGTGCTCCTGGTCGAAGTCATAGACCAGGATCAGGTCGAGGTCGGAGGTGGCGGTCATCTCGTAGCCGCCGAGCTTGCCCATGGCGAGCACGGCGTTTTCCTGGGCCGCGATCGCGCCATGCGCCCGCGCGAAATTGTCGGCCACCGAACGGTGCACGGCGCGGATCACAGCGTCGGCCAGCCGCGCAAAGGCCTCGCCCGCCTGGCGCGCGGTCACCGTGCCGGTGAGAATGCGTACGCCGATCAGGAACATGTATTCGAGCCCAAACATGCGGATGCGCTCGAGCAGGTCCTCGTCGTGGCTCGACTGCGCGAGCGCCGCCTCCAGCCGCTTGCCGAGCTCCGCCTCGCCGGGCAGCGCGCCGAAGAAGCTCGGATCGACCAGCGCGTCCATCACCTGCGGATAGCGCGCCAGCGTATCGGCGAGCCGCGGCGCGATGCCGAGCACCAGCGCGAGCAGCGAAATCAGCTCCGGGTTCTGCCGCAGTAGCGACAGCAGCCGCGCGGCGGCGTGCAGATTGGCGAGGAAATGATCGAACGCCACCACCGCGGCGTCGGGGCTATCGGTGCGCGCGAGCTGCTCGAGCAGCGCCGGCAGGAGTTCGGCGAGATGGCCGCGCGCGGTCTCACCCTTGAGCGAACGGTATCCGCCGGCCAGCCAGTGGCGCGCGATGGTGGAGACTTCCAGCGGCTTGCGGTAGCCGAGCTCGTTGAGGCGGTCGAGCGTCTTGTGATCGTCGGCGTCGGCGGGGAAGCGAAGGGCGGGCTTGTCGGGGCCGGCCGGCGCCTTCTCGAACAGGCGCGCGTAATAGCGCTGCACCTTGTCGAGATGGCCGACCAGCACCTTGGCGAAGGCATCGCGGTCCTTGAACCCGAGGAAGTGCGCGAAGCGCTCGACCCCTTCACGCTCGGCCGGCAGCGCCTGGGTCTGCTCGTCATTGACCATCTGCAGCCGGTGCTCGACCGTGCGCAGGAAGCAATAGGCCGCCTTCATCTCGTCGCGGGTGCCGGGATCGATCCAGCGGTCCTCGGCCAGCTTGTCGAGGGTGGTGAGCGTGTCGCGGTCGCGCAGATGAGGATTGCGCCCGCCGGCGATCAATTGCTGGGTCTGCGCGAAGAACTC
>JARRNI010000640.1:0-3882 GCA_037385125.1 Pseudolabrys sp. | reverse complement strand
GCAGGTCAGCGTGCCGACCTGCGTCGGCGCGCCGGTCTGCGCCATGGTCGTCGCAGGCAGAGCGACCGCCGCGGCAAAGGCCATGGCGGTGCAAGCGATCATGCGCCTAAACATATTGAACTCCCTTTCGATTCATGTCGGCCGAAAACGTAACGGAACTGGAATAGTTCCATCAACGCCCGCTGTCTATCCCGCCTGGACGCGGGTGGGAGAGAATTCGGCGAGACAGCGCCCCGAACGATGCGCATCCGCGGACGCCGCCAAGGGGCTGACCATCGGCTCGCAGCCAACCGGCATCCTCGCCGGCTTCGTCCGCAGCGGCTGCATCAGCCGCCGCGACTCGGTCTTGATCGTCGTATGCAGATCGAGCCGGTCGCCTTTATGGGTACGGTCGACATATTGGATCACCTGGCCGGAATTGGTCACCGGACGCGCACCGACGGTAAAACCGAGGCCGGCAAGCGTGACCACGCCCATCCCCACCACCGCGAGGCCACCGATCAACAGGTATCCTGCGAAACCGCGCATCAAAGTCCTTCCCGCCTGCGTGGACGACCTCGCTGTCGTAGCGCAGGCGCTGCTCGTGATTGCAAGAAAACGGCGGGCAAGGAAAAACGTTCCGCGGTTCAACGCGCGGCGAGCAGCTGGTCGGCAGGTATGACGATGTGGCAGCGCACGCCGTCCGGATCGAAATCCAACTGCACATCGGCGTCAAGCGCGCGCGCCAGATTGCGCTCGATCACCATGGTGCCGAATCCGCGCTTGCGGCGCGTCTTCACTTTCGGACCGTATTGCTCGCGCCAGTCGAGTGCCACCGTGTTGTCATCGCCGGCGCCGTCATGCCCCCAATGGATGGAGACGCGTCAAGCGCTCCGAAGGTGGCGGCGTTGATCGCCAGCTCATGCAGCGCAAGACCGAGATTCTGCGCCGCCTCCGGCTTGAGCGCGACGTCCGGACCTTCGAAGGTGACCTGTCCGGGCCCGCGGTTGATATAGGCGGCGAGCTGCGAGCGCACCAGCTCGCCCAATGAAGCACCATACCAGCTCTCGCGGACCAGCAGGTCGTGGGAGGCGGCGAGCGCCTGCAGCCGCGCGCCGAACTGCTTGAGAAACGCGTCGATCGAGCCGGCGTGATGGGCGGTCTGCCGGGCCATCGCCTGGATCACCGCCAGCAGATTCTTCGAGCGGTGGGTCAGCTCGCGCAGCAACAGGCGCAAGTGCGCCTCGCCTTCCTTGCGCTCGGTCACGTCCACGGCGGCACAAGTCAGCCCTACGATGGCGCCGGTTTCGTTGCGGAGCGGCTCGACGTGCAGGTCGTACCAGCGCACGCCCGGCCCTTCGGTAAGCGCGAATTCCGCGTTCTTGGCCTCACCGGAGGCGAGCGCCTCGCGCTTTAGGGCGACAATGTCCGCGGCGCTGTCGGCCGGCAGAATCTCTTCATCGGTGCGGCCGAGAATGTCGTCAACCGCGCGCCCCAACATGCTTTTGCTGATCGAGGTGTAGCGCAGGTCGCAATCCTGCGTGAACACGATGACATGCGAGCCACGCAACGCCGTCTCGTAACGCGCGAAGCGGGCGCGCAGCAGGTTCAGCTCCTCGGCTTGAGCTTGGAGCCGCGCTTCGAGCCGCCGCAGTTCGTCCAGCCCGTTGTCCTCAAGCTGTTCCATTTCGCTTGCCTTGGCGACAAATCGGTCATCTCGCCGCACCCGCCGATCGACCGGCGCGCAACGGGCGCGCCGCATCCTGCAGCGAATGCGCCCTTACAACGGATGCTGCAATGAACACGCTCGGCGCCGCTCCTGTCAACGAAGCAGGCCGCGCGTGGAGAAACCTTGCACGGCCGCCGAGGCCGGCCGATTCCGCCGCTCAGGCAAGAGGTTAACGCAGAATGCCGGCGCTGCGTTTCACGATACCCGCGGGCCGGGCGCGCGCACGCCGGCGTCGAAGACGCGCGCGCAGCGCATCCGTGCTACTTGATGTCCTCTACCCCCACCACTGGGCACTGCGGGTTGCCCGCGATCTGCCCGATGTTGATCAGCTGGACGCGCCGGTTCACCCCGGACTTGGGATGGCGTGGGTCGAGCAACTGCTCCTCGCCGAGGCCGACCTCGTCGACCCGCCGCGGGCTGATGCCGAACGGATTGACCAGCGCGGCCTGGATGGCCTTGGCGCGCCGCTCGCTGAGCCTGAGGTTGTACGCGCGACGGCCGGTGACATCGGTGTGCCCCACGATCAAGAAGCAATAGCCGTAGAGCGCGGGATGATAGAGCGCGTCGGCCATCAGCCCGATGGCGCGATAGGACTTCGGCTTGATGCGCGCGGAGTTGAGATCGAACTCGATCGCAATGGTCAGCTGCGCAAGGCTGTTGAGCTGCTTGAACAGCGGCGGACGGTTGTAGGGATTGGCGCGCGAAGGATCGTGAACCGCGCGCTCGGCCAACTCGCGCAAGTGCGCCACGCTGATGCCGATGTTGGTATGCTCGATACCCGCCAGGCTGCTGACGATGTTGCCCGAGGTGAGGTGGATCTGCGAGCCGAGCGGGCCGGGATCGAGGGCGGCTTCGTAGCCGGAATCGACGAGCGCCTGCCGGCAGGGCCGGCTCAAGGCCTGGCGCGACTTGTACATGCAGCCGAGGATCTGGGCGTCGCCCGGCTGGATGCCGCCGCAGAACTGCAGCCGGTCGCGCTCGCAGACCTTGCGCACGGAGGCGCGCGCGCGCGACCGCTTGCGCAACAGCGCCGCCGTCTCGGCGGCAGCCGCCTTACAGGCGGGGGAGATCCGGCTACTATGGCGCGCTAGGCAGTCGGCCACGTGCCCGCCGCCGAGAGTGGCGCGGCGGCAGAACCTGTTGATGTCGTGACCGCAGTTGGCCGCGAGATTGCCGAGCGCTTCGGCGTAGCCGATGGTGGCGGCGCGTGACGGTCCTACGCCCGCTATCGCAAACGCGGCGACAAGTGCGAAAAAAGCAAGCTTCGATTTCATTCGTCCATCCCCCCTTTGCCCACGCGGTACATGCGGCGCTCGCCGGCTTGAGCGGGGTCCGAAGCGAGCCGCGCAAATGATAAAGGCTTTCCCCGGCGGCTGGAAGGCAGGTGGCGCGGGCGGCGGCCCGTACGATTATCGGAACATTACCGGAAAGCAATGCGCAAAATGCCCGTGATAACCGGCCGCCGACGCGCGGCGGCCGATTATGGCGACGCTCAACTGGAGACGGGTCCCCTACCATCGGAAGGCAGGCGGGCCGTCAGCTCGCCCTTCTCTCCCGGCGGCGGGCGTTGCGCTCGAAGAACAGCGCCTGGCTCAGCACCGCCGACACCGTGGCCGGCTGGAACGGCTTGGCGATCAGGAAGGCCGGCTCCGGCCGCTCGCCGGTGAGGAAGCGCTCCGGGTAAGCGGTGATGAAGATCACCGGCACCTGGAACGAGTTGAGCATCTCGTTCACCGCGTCGAGGCCGGAGGAACCGTCGGCGAGCTGGATGTCGGCAAGGATGATGCCCGGCCGCTTGGCCTTGGCGAGATCGACCGCCTCCTTGTGGGTGCGAGCGACGCCGAGCACGCGGTGGCCGAGGCTTTCCACCAGCGATTCAAGGTCGAGCGCGATGAAGGTCTCGTCCTCGATGATCAGCACGTCGGTGGCGATCTCTTCTGCCAGTTCGCGGCCCGACTCCTCGACCAGCGTGCGCAGCTTCGGCACGTCGACGTCGAGCACCTTGGCGGCGTCGTCTTCCGACAGGCCCTCGAGCGCCACCAGCAGGAAGGCCTGGCGCGGCAGCGGCGCGATCTGCGCCAGATGGCGCTCGACCGGCTGCCTGGCGTCGCCGCCGGCCCCGCCGTTAAGCGGCAGCGCGTTCCATATCTTGGTGAACAGCTTGTACAGCGCGA
>JARRNI010000639.1:0-3022 GCA_037385125.1 Pseudolabrys sp. | reverse complement strand
CCGACACCGACACTTCGCTCGCGGTCGTCAAGGCACTGCCCAAGGCCGGCGCCGACGTGATCGAGCTCGGCATGCCGTTCACCGACCCGATGGCCGACGGCCCCGCCATCCAGGCCGCCGGCCAGCGCGCACTCAAAGCCGGCCAGCGCATGACCAAGACGCTTCAAATGGTGCGCGCGTTTCGCGCGGACGACAACGAAACGCCCCTCGTCCTCATGGGCTATTACAATCCGATCTACGTCTACGGCGTCGACAGGTTCCTCGCCGACGCCAAGGCCGCCGGCGTCGACGGCTTGATCGTGGTCGACCTGCCGCCGGAAGAAGATGAGGAACTGTGCCTGCCGGCGCTGAAAGCGGGCCTCAACTTCATCCGCCTCGCCACCCCCACCACCGACGACCAGCGTCTGCCCAAGGTGCTCACCAATACCTCCGGCTTCGTCTATTACGTGTCGATCACCGGCATCACCGGTTCCGCCGCGCCCGACCCCGACAAGGTTTCGGCGGCGGTCCAGCGCATCAAGCGCTACACGGGGCTGCCGGTCGCCGTCGGCTTCGGCGTCAAGGACGCGGCCAGCGCCCGCACCATCGCGCAAGGTGCCGATGGCGTGGTGGTCGGCTCGGCGCTGATCGGCGCGCTCGCCAAAACTCTCGACAAGGATGGCAAGGCCAGCGCCGCCACGGTCCAGGCGGTAACGGAGGTCGTGGCGAACATCGCGCAAGGCGTGCGCGCGGCGCGACGGGTAGCGGCCGAGTAACCAACCCGCCTGGCGGCGGTTATAATGCGGTCAAATCTGGCCTATATAGGCGTGTCATGAACTGGATCTCCAACGTCGTCCGGCCGAAAATCCGCAGCTTCCTGCGCCGCGAGACGCCGGAAAACCTCTGGATCAAATGTCCGGAGACCGGCCAGCTTGTCTTCTACAAGGACGTCGAGGCCAACCAGTTCGTCATTCCGTCGTCGAATTACCACATGCGCATCTCGGCGCCGCTGCGCCTGAAGTCGATGTTCGACAACGAGGAATACGAGGAGATCGCCGTTCCGGAGATGCCGGTCGATCCGCTCAAGTTCCGCGACGAACGCCGCTACGCCGACCGCCTGCGCGACGCGCGCACTAAGACCGGCTTGCAAGACGCCATCAAGCTCGGCATCGGCAAGCTCGACGGGCTGATGGTCACCATCGGCGTGCAGGACTTTGACTTCATGGGCGGCTCGCTCGGCATGGCGGCGGGTGAGGCCGTCGTCACCGGGCTGGAGACCGCCGTGCAGCGGCAGACGCCGTTCATCATGTTCGCGGCCTCCGGCGGCGCGCGCATGCAGGAGGGCATCCTCGCGCTCATGCAGTTGCCGCGCACGACCGTGGCGGTGCAGATGCTGCGCGAGGCGAGAAAGCCCTATATCGTCGTGCTCACCAACCCGACCACCGGCGGCGTCACCGCCTCCTACGCCATGCTGGGCGACGTACACATCGCCGAGCCGGGCGCGCTCATCGGCTTCGCCGGCCCGCGCGTGATCGAGCAGACCATCCGCGAGAAATTGCCGGAAGGCTTCCAGCGTGCCGAATACCTGGAAAAGCACGGCATGGTCGACATGGTGGTGCACCGGCACAAGCTGCGCGCCACGCTGTCGGACCTGTGCCGCCTGCTCACCAAGCAGGCTTCAGCGGCGCCCGCCGCCCCGTCCGTGCCGGAGGAGCCCGAGCCGGAGGCGGCCGCGCCTGCCGAGCCGGAACAGCCGCGGGCGCCGGCCAATAGCTGACAATCCGACCGGGCTTGACCTGGCGCCATCGGCTCGTCATCCGTCATTCTGGGGTGCGGCCGTCAGGCCGCGAACCGGGAATCCATAATCCCGCCGCTGCGGCGTATGGATTCCGGGCCCGCTCGCTTCACTCGCGTCCCGGAATGACAGAATTGGTTTTATGACCCCCATCGACTCCATCGTCGCCCGGCTGACCGCGCTGCATCCCAGGCGCATCGACCTGTCGCTCGGCCGCATCGAGCGGCTGCTGGCGGCGCTCGGCAATCCCGAAAAGATAGTGCCGCCCGTGATCCACGTCGCTGGCACCAACGGCAAGGGCTCGGTCATCGCCTTCATGCGCGCCATGCTGGAGGAGGCGGGCTATCGCGTGCACGTCTATACCTCGCCGCATCTCGTGCGCTTCAACGAGCGCTATCGGCTCGGGGCGTGGGGCGACGGCAAACTGGTGTCGGACGAGGAACTCGCCGAGACGTTGGCCGAATGCGAGCGCGTCAATGGAGGCGCGCCCATCACCGTGTTCGAGATCACCACCGCGGTCGGCATGATGCTGTTCGCGCGCCATCCCGCGGACGTGCTGCTGCTGGAGGTCGGCCTCGGCGGGCGGCTCGACGCCACCAATGTGATCGACGATCCGCTCGCTACCGTGATCACGCCGATCGCCGTCGACCACACCGATTATCTGGGCGACAGCCTCGGCAAGATCGCCGCCGAAAAGGCGGGCATTCTCAAGCGCGGGGCGCAAGCGATCGTCGCCGCCCAACACCGCGAGGCGCTCGCGGTCATCGAGCGGCAGGCCGCGCGCGTGAATGCACCCTTGCGCGTCGCCGGCGAGGACTGGACCGCGACGGAAGAGCGCGGCCGGCTGGTCTATCAAGACGAGAGCGGGTTGCTCGATCTGCCGCCGCCGCGGCTCTATGGCCGCCATCAGTTCGAGAACGCGGGGCTGGCCATCGCCACGCTGCGCGCGATCAAGCCGCTGAAGCTGACACCCACTGCCTTTGAGGCCGGCATGGCCAAGACCGACTGGCCGGCGCGCCTGCAGCGGCTGACGCAAGGCGCGCTGGTCGATCAGGCGCCTGCGGGGAGCGAAATATGGCTCGACGGCGGGCACAATCCGGAAGGTGGCCGCGCCGTTGCCGCCGCGCTTGCCGACCTGGAGGAGCGCGTGTCGCGCCCGCTCATCCTGATCGTCGGCATGATGGCCACGAAAGACTGCCAGGGCTTTCTGCACAATTTTACCGGGCTGGCGCGCCGCATGATCGCGGT
>JARRNI010000638.1:0-3023 GCA_037385125.1 Pseudolabrys sp. | reverse complement strand
CGCAGCTCGAAATTGTAGCTGTCGCTGGCGCAGCGCAGCGACTGCTGCAGCATGGTGCCGCCGGCGCCGACCGAATAGTGCGCGCGGCAGCGGATGCGCTCCCTGCTGCCGTCGGACAGAGAGATATGCCCGCTGCCGCTCCACGAGCCAGCCAGTCCCGAGAACGGCCCGGCCAGGGCCGGCGTCGTGGCGCTGGCGAAGACGAGCGCGGCGAAGGCTCCGAACAACCACAGTCGCCGTGAAAGACAGCCGGTCATAGCAATCTCCTGCTACCGCTGCAAAGCAGAAATCAAATGCTGGCCAAAAGCAAGCGGGTTGCTCTGGGGAACGCAGGCGTTTCGCATGCTAAAGGCCGATCTCTTCGTTTTGGATCGCTGCGTCCCTAACATCTTGCATGCGCATGATCTTTTCCGAAAACCGGTTCCCACTTTCGGGATCATGCGCGCTAGCCGACCGCGGGGTCGAAGCCGGGCTCGACCCCCTCCAGCACGCCAGTTTCGGGCTGGCCGGCGCCGGCCAGGCCGAGATCGGGCCCCAGCAGCCGGCAGCATTGCAGCAGCGTGGCGCGGGCGCAGCGGGCGTCGAGGGCGATCTGCAGCAATCCCGCCACCTGGTCGGGCCGGCGCAGCAGGGCGCCCAGCAGGGCCGCAATGTCGGTGCTGCCGTCGGGGCGGATGGCGCGCAGCGCCAGCTCGGGCAGGCTGCGGGTCGCTGGATCGCACACCACGCGGATCGCCGCCATGGGCAGGCCGTGATGGGCCGCCGCCCCAGCGACCACATGGGATTCGGTGTCGACCGCCAGCGCTCCGGTCTCGCGATGGAGCGCCCCCTTTTCCGCCGGCGTCGCCACTGGCGCGGGTGCCCCGGCCAGCACGCCGGGGACGGCGTCCGGCATGGCCCGCAGCAGCGCCTGCGACCAGACGCGGTCGGTGGCCAGCCGGCCGTCGGCCGAAACCACGCCCGAGCCGACGATGCAGGTGCCGGGCTCGAGGTCGGGTGCGAGGCCGCCGGCCACGCCGAAGCTGATCAGGCCTTTGCAGCCCGGGGCGATCGCTTCGTGCAGCGAGGGCCGCAGGTTGCGCCCGTCACCCCCGCAAATGACCTGCACGCCGGAAGCCGCGGCAATACGGGCCTCGAACGCCAAGCCGACCACCACAATCATGTTCTGGGCCCTGTTTAACTAAATTCCTATGGAAATGCGCATGCCCGGCACCCCGCCCGCACAGGCAGGCAACGTCCCTCTCCGGCGAAGGTTCGCGACGTGCCCACCCTACTTTAACGCCAAAACGGCGGGTGGGGAACTCGCGGCCGGTGGATTCGTTGGCTTGGATGGGGACGAATCCGGAGGGCGCCATCGTGACTGAGCCTGCAGACAAGCGGCGGGCGACCGTGCTCGGCTGTCCGACATGCGGAAGCGCGCTCTATGAGTTGGGCGAGCGAGACGGCTCGCGCTTCCGCTGCCCCCATGGGCACGGCTATACGCCGGAAGAGATCTGCCCGGGAATTGCCTACGACCTGCAGGACCTGTTGCCCGACGTGGTCGATGCGCTGACGCGCTGACCCGGAGCGGCGATCTCATCCCGCCTCGACCAGCATCGGCAGGCCGCCCTCGGGACGCAGCGTCACCTTCTGCACCGGCCAGACCCGGTGGTCCGGGGCCGGCGTAAACCTGAAATGCCGCATCAGCGTCGCCAGGACGATAGCCGCCTCCTGCAGGGCGAAGGTGGCGCCGACGCAGGTGCGCGGTCCGACCCCGAACGGTAGATAGGCGAAGCGGTCGATCTTGTCCGGCGCGTCGGGCAGGAAGCGCGCGGGCTCGAAGCGGTCCGGCTCTGGCCACAGGGCGCGGTGGCGGTGCAGCACATAGGGCGCGATGACGACCATGGTGCCTTTTTGGATCGGCTGGCCGGCCAGTGCGTCGGGCCCGAGGGCGGAGCGGCTGATGGCGGCGATCGGCGGATAGAGCCGGTTCGATTCATCGATCGCGGCGCGCGTCTCGACCAGCCGGTCGGCAAGCGTTTGCGGCTCGCCGTCGAGTTCGCGGTCGGCTTCGGCGGTGACGCGCGCGCGCCATTCGGGCGACTGCGACAGCAGGAAGAGCGACCAGGTCACGCAATTGGCCGTGGTCTCGTGGCCGGCGGCGATGAAGGTGAGCACATTGGCGCACACCTCGGATTCGCTCAGCGTCTCGCCGGTCTGCGGATCGCTTGCCTGCAGAAGATGGGTAAGCAGGTCGTCGGACGCGCGGTAACCGGTCTTGCCGATCTGCTCGCGGCGCGTGGCGATGATGCCGTCGACCGCGCGCTCGAAGAAGCGCAACTCGGCCTGCGCCTTGGAGCGGACGAAGGGCGGCAGCATCTTGGCGACGCCCAGCACGTCGAGCGGGTCGAGCCGCCCCACCGTTTCGAAATAGGTCTTCATGGCGCGGCGGATTTCCTCCGGGTCGGTGCCGAAGCCGTCGGAGAAGATGGTGCGCTCCAGCACGTCGAGGGTGACGCGGGTGACCTCGACGGCCATGTCGACGGTCTGCCCCTGCCGCGGCTTCAGCCGCACGACGGCGGCGCGTGCCGCGTCTATCATAGGCGCGGCGTAGTGCATCACGCTGCGGCGCGCGAACAGCGGTGCCAGCGCGCGGCGCTGGGTGCGCCATTGCCGGCGCTCGGCCGTCAGCAGGCCGTCGGTCAGGCCGGCCGACAGCACTCGGCGCTGCAGCCAGTCCTTCTGGTAGTTTTCGGTATTGTAGAGCAGCACCCGGCGGATGGCGGCCGGCTCGCTCACCACCGCCACTCGCGTGAAGGGCAGGCCGCCCAACACCACCGGCTCGCTGAAATGCGCCTCGGTCCAGGCTTCCAGCGGATTGCTGGCGAGCACGCGCAGCAGCGCGACGGGCCCCAGACTGCTTGGTTGCGGCGCCGGGGCCGGCGGGCGCAGCTTTGAAATGGCGTCGAGCATTCCATCCTGCGCGAACATGAAGGGTACGCCGCACGATAACCGCCGGTCGCGCGCGTGGTTCCGTCGCGCCA